>WQSG01000008.1 GCA_009788055.1 Defluviitaleaceae bacterium
GCGTTTCAAGCCGTCTGTGTTTTCGTTGCTCATGCCGTGCCGCTCCTTTGGGTTTGAATTTACAGGGGTTTGGGGCTTGCCCCAACAAGCAAAAACCGCCGCAAAGTGTCGGCGCGTTTTTACGGCAAGTGATACCGTGTTTTCAAACATGGTACCACTTGCCTATGCTTGCGTGTTTGCTCTTTCCCGCATAAAGACCCCCATATACTTACTACGTTTGCAACGGCAATTTTGGCAACAAATACAGGGATTTTTGCAAAAAAATAAAGCTGTCACGGTTAAGACCGCAACAGCTTCATAAATACAAAGGGCAGAGTAAATTTTTATGCTTTCCCCGCCCCGTCAAGTTTTATAGCCGCGTCTATTGCCCCCTCAATGATAGAGATATATTTTTCTGGGCATACGTTTAATTTTAATGTTGTCCGTTCTCGTTCTGGGCTTTCCCGCTTTGTTTCTATATCCGGGAAAAAATACCGTTCAACGGGGAGTTTACACAAGTGTATTATCTCGTAAAAAATCGGTAGGCTTGGCAATGAGCCGCTATTCTCAATGTTTGCAAGATAGCGGGGGTCAATTCCAATTTCTTCTGCAAAGGCTTTCTGGGTATATCCCAATGCCTTTCGTGCCTGTTTCAAGTCTACGCCGAAACTGGTAAATGGTACTTTGTTACGCTCTTTCCGCATATCACACCACCTATATACATTTTATAGGTCATGTTATCCAATTGGAATGATATGGTATGCGCCTGTACGACACTCAATAATTCATGCTATAATTAGAATGTTGGGGTGGCGTTCCTTGTACTTGACGATATGGCTTTTTTTTGGTTTACGTTCATAGGTAATTTTCTGCTAAAATGTATGAAATGGGTGAGCAAAAATATTTTTAAGCAAGTAAAGAAATTTTTGTGAAGCGGGAAAGAAATTAAACTTAGGAAAGCGAATGATGTAAAATGGCGTTTGTGGTAATTATAGGCGCAGTAAGTTTTTGCGTGTTCATAGCAATGTACTTAAATAGCATGTTGGCTTCTATAGTTAAGCATAGAGAATGGGCATTATTTGTATTTATCGGTGTGTTCGGTATTGTTTCCAGAAGTATCCCGCAACTAAACAGCATTGTAGCTGTAGGATTGGTTGGGATTACAACGGCAATTTTGCTAACGGTATTATGCAAAAGTACGCTAAAGAGTATCATGCCAACCACCCTTTTGATAGCGTTGTTATTTGGCATTGAGGGGGTGACTTTGTTTTCTTCACGCTTGTTGGGATATGAGCCTAATTCAATTATAATTATCTCCTTGCATACAACGATTATTTGTTTTGTCTTTTTACTGGCTTTTATATTCCAAAAATTCTTCTCTAAACATATATGGGCTACTATCTTAAATCACAAGATAATTCGATTTCTTTTAATGTGTGCCGGAATTGCCTTAGTGTTAGTCTTAAAAAATTTTGTTATTGATAATGCCTATATAACAATAGGGCAATGGATTATAGACTTTAGTGATATAGCTTTAATGTTGTTTTTGGCTTCAGGTGCGGCTATGTTTATCATTATCATACGCTTTGTGTCTATAGAATCTGCACTTAGGGCAGAAATGCTGTTAGCCGAAGCGTCTAAAAAGTATGTTCACGATTTAGAAGAATCGTATAGGGCATTGCGAACCATTAAGCATGACTATGTAAATATTCTTACTTCCTTTAGGCTGTATATTGATAACGAGGATATGAAAGGACTTACAAAATATTATTATGATGAACTTTCGGAAATAAATAAAGACTTACTACGTCAAGACCAGTTATTGAGCAACTTGCAAAATGTTCAGATAAACGAAGTTAAAAGCATACTGATTTATAAATGTTCTATAGCCGTCCAACACGAAATTTGCACCGACATTGAAGTTAAAGAGCGGATAGAACATCTTGGCGTATCTACGGCTATTATATGTCAAATATTAGGGATATTATTAGATAACGCAATCGAAGCCGCTTTAAGTGTGGACGAAAAAAAAGTGCATATTGCCGCTATTAAAAACCCGACTTCAAAAGTCTTTATTATAAAAAACACATGGGAGAATCAAAAAATCCCTATAAATAAAATGTTTGAGTTGGGATTTTCAACTAAAAACGAAGGGCGCGGAATGGGATTGTATACAGCACGAAGATATACAGAAAAAGCAAAGGGATTATACCTTGAAACTGAAACCACAGGCGATTATTTTATACAGACACTAACGGTTAAGGACGGTTGATTATGCTGAATATATATATTTGCGAAGACAATGAAAAACAAAGGGAATTTGTCATGGATTTTGTTTCGGATTACTGTACAATCCAAAACTTGGATGCGCGTGTAGTTATATCCTCTGCCAACCCAAAGGAAATTCTAACCCACTATAAAAATGTGCAAGAGCTGTCATTATTCTTTTTGGATATTGATTTAGGTGCAGAAATAAACGGAATAGAATTAGCAAGTCGCATTAGAAAGCAAGGTAAAAAAGCCGCTATAGTGTTCTTAACAACCCATTCCGAATTAGCCTTGCTAACAATCCAGTATAAAGTTGAAGCATTGGACTTTATTATTAAAGATAGCCCAGAAAATATTAAAAGAAAAATAACCGGGTGTATCAACACCGTTTATGAACGACATACAGAGATTAGTACAGACAAGATAATTAAGGTAACTGTGGGTGACAAAATTATTCCGTTAGATATGGGCGAGATTATTTTTATTGAAACAACCGAAACCCGACATAAATTACGACTTCACACCCAAAGCCGTACATTGGAGTTTAATGGCGAATTAAAAGCAATAGAAAAACAGTTAGACGAGCGGTTTATCAGACTGCATAAATCATTTGTTATCAACAGGGAAAAGGTTATTTCTATCAATAAAAAAGATAATACAGTAACCATGCTTGATAACAGCACTTGCCCCATTTCAAGAAGTGGAAAAAAGCTACTTGGATAAACTACATGATTTTTGAACGAACGACATCAAGCCATGTCGTTAAGTATTGATTCCTGTGATTTAGTTCATAAATCGCCTTTCTAAAACTAGATGGTATAGACTTAACCTATACCAAAGGAGGCGATTTTTTATGAATGGCACAAAAACACTACTTAACCCATTTTCCGAAACAAGGGCATTTGAAAAAGTTGACGCGGCAGAAATGGCAAAATTTTTTCGCTCTTTTACCTTTGATAAGAGTTGCGGGAAATGTACCCCTTGCAGAATCGGCGCAAGGCAAATGCAAAACATCTTAGAGAAGATTGTTGACGGCTCTGGCACGTTGCAAGACTTAGATGTACTGGAAAAGCTGACAATCTATATCACGGAAAATTCGTTTTGCGGTATCGGGCAGACTGCTTCTAACTTAGTGAGGTCGGCACTTGCCAATTTTAAGAGAGAATACAACGCATACAATGTAAAGATAAAAGTTAATGGTATAGAAATTGAATGTTCGTCTACAGCTACCATTTTGGAAGCCGCAAAGACCGTAAACATAAATATTCCTACGCTATGCTACTTAAAGGAAATTAACGAAATCGGTGCTTGTAGTATTTGCATGGTTGAAGTTAAGGGAATGAGTAGCCTTGTGACGGCTTGCGTTACTCCTGTTTCTGACGGCATGGAAATTTTCACATTTTCAAAGAAAGTGCGTGACGCACGAAAAACTGCACTTGAACTTATTTTATCTAATCATAGAAAAGACTGCCTTACCTGTACGCGCAATCTTAACTGTGAATTGCAAACCCTTGCTATCAACGCCCGTGTAAATAGCATAGGTTTTACTGATGATGAACTTAAACCACAAATTGAATGTTCAACATTGCATTTGGTGCGGGATAATTCCAAGTGCATTGTATGCCGCCGTTGTGCGGCTGTTTGTAAGGAAATTCAAGGTGTGGGCGTTATAAGCGTACATGACCGAGGCTTTGAAACATATATCGGCTGTGATTCCGACCTCAAATTAGGGGATTCTGCTTGTGTTGCTTGCGGTCAATGTATTGTACATTGCCCGACTGGGGCTTTAACAGAAGTTGATGATAAAGCAAGGGTATATGATGTCTTGGCAGATGAATCAAAATATGTTGTTGCGATAACTGCCCCCGCCGTTCGTGTTGCTTTGGGTGAGTGCTTTAATATACCGATTGGAACAAATGTACAGGGTAAAATGGTTTCTGCTCTGCGGCGGCTTGGCTTTGATGAAGTGTTTGACGTTTCAGTTGGTGCGGATTTTACAGTTATGGAAGAAAGCACAGAAATTATGCAACGGTTGGAAACAGGGGAAAATCTCCCGATTATGACTTCTTGCTGTTGCAGTTGGGTAAGCTACTGCGAACAGTATTACCCGGAGTTTATTCCAAACCTATCCAGTTGCAAACCCCCACAAATAATGCTCGGTGCTTTATTAAAAACATACTATGCCAAGAAAAAAGGGATAGACCCCAAAGACCTCATTGTGGTATCGGTTATGCCCTGTACGGGAAAGAAAGAGGAAATACGCCGACCCCACAATCAAGCCATACCCAACGTATATGACGTTGACATTGTAATTACAACAAGAGAACTTACGCGAATGATTACAACAGCCGGGATTATGTTTCATAAGCTACAAGACGCAGAATTTGACCCCGCGCTTGGTATTTCTACAGGTGCAGGTTATATCTTCGGCACTTCTGGTGGTGTAATGGAAGCGGTTTTACGCACAGTAGCCGAAAAAATGACCAACAAGACATTAGAAAAAGTTGAGTTTATCGAATTGCGAGGTATGCAAGGCGTAAAAGAAGCTGAATATGACCTTAACGGAAGAAAAGTAAAAATTGCGGTTGTGTCCGGCTTAAAAAACGCAGGGAAACTCTTGGAAGATATTAAGGCAGGTAGAGTACAGTATGACATTGTAGAGGTTATGGCAAGCCCCGGCGGTTGTATCGGCGGCGGCGGTCAACCTATTCACGACGGGAATACAATCAACTTTACTGATGTTAATGGGCTTCGTGGTTCTGCTTTGTATAAAGGAGCCGTTGACTTGCGCCCTCTGCATAAATCCCATGAAAGCCCTATTGTACGGGAAGTTTACAGCAATGCAATAGGCGAATCGGGCGGGGAAATTGCACACAAATGGCTTCATACAAAATATGAAGCGCGCCAAAAATGTGAAAATATGTAAGCGACATTACTAAGTTACATGGGTAGACTGCCCAGCGGCATATAAAAAAAGCCGTCATGTGGTAGGTGATTTAACGCGTCACAATAAACAAAGGAAAATTGCGGCGGCTTTGTATAAAAAACAGAGCCGCCGTTTTATTTTTCAAAAAATTAAATCCGGGGGGTGTGATTTGTGCGCTCTTTTTTCGGCAGATGGCGGTAAGTAAATAGGAGATTACCATGTGCCGCAATTCAATTTATGTAATAATAAATTTTGGTAGCTTGTTAAAAAAAGTCCTCTTTTCCTATGGGAATTTTCGCGCCCTGCATATGAATTATTTAGTGTAGCAATATGTAATAATAGCGAGATTAGAAATAGTATTTTGCTTGCCCGGTTGGATTCCGTCCAATCGGGCTTTTTTGTTTACCGTAAAAAATACTTCCAAAAAAATTTACGCCAATGTTGCCAAAAACGCATTTTCATTACGGGTAGGTATAGAGGGGGTAATTTACCCTATCGGGCAAGAAGCCCGCCGCCCTTTCTCGGTTAGCACAAATAAGCCGGAAAGGGAGCGCGGCAACGATGAAATATTACGCCTTGCCTGTATTGCGGTTAGTGAATTTTACAGACGGCTATAGAAAAAAGTTTTTATTTTTCGCCACCGACTTTGCCAAAATCGCATTCACAGGCGTAATAATTATCAAGGAGTATTTATCGCTCAACTTTCTTTCCTGCTGGAAAGGAGGTAGAAGCATGAATCCCCCGAACCAAAAGGAATACACACGGCACAGTTTTGACAGCTTTTGTAAAAAAGTCTTGAAATATAAGGCTTTGGATATTCGCCGCGAAATGAAGCGGCGAAGCAAGCGCGAGGTTGCTTTTTCGGATATGTCGGCGCGGGAAATGGCGAGTTTAACCGCTACAGATGAATATTTCACGGACGAATTTATTTTTCACATTCTCGGTGAAGCCATCAGCTTAGCAGACGTTGACCTTGCCGAAGCATTAAACACCCTCTCCGCAAACAGGCGCGATATTGTTCTCATGTCATATTTTTTTGATATGACAGACAGGGAAATTGCGGAACGCTTGAACATGGCGCGACGTACCGTTGCGTATCGTAGGACAAGCTCCTTGCGGGAATTGAAAAAATTTTTAGAAAGCGAGGAATAACATGGGTAAACACAAAAACCACAAACGCGGAAATTTACTCCCTTTTGCCACAATCGAAGCGGCGGCAAGGGGTGACGTAACCGCGATTAACCAAGTTTTGAAGCATTATGAGGGGTACGTTATTGCCCTATCCACCAAGCGGCTTTTTGATGAGCGCGGCAAGCCCTACATGGTAGTAGACACCGAAATGCGCCGCACGTTGGAAACAACGCTTATCACACGCATTTTACAATTTGACGTAAGACGAGCGGCATAACGATATAGCCTGTGCGCGGGGGTGTGTATTATGCGCCCCCGCCACAGGTTGCCTGTGTTGTCATTCTGTAAAAACCCATTCATGGAGTGCGTTTTTACAGGCTGACAAATCGGAAGCCCTACGCACATTGAAAAAGAAAGCGCGGAAGATAACGCCGTCGCAGTATAAAAAGCAAAACGGAAACATTCAATTCATGCCGAGCCGTGCGGCTTGTGCGCCATGATGTTAATTGTGAATGAGAATATCAACCATTATTATTTTTGATTCTTCATTTCAAATTGACGGAGCGACAACCACAACGCCGTAAAGTAGATGTGGCAATCTACGGGCGAGGACGCATGAATTGGCATAATGATACTCCCGTTAAGTCACAGTCCGAGCGTTAAAAGCGTCCCCGACAATGATAGCGGTAGCGTGAGAACCACGCTAGGGTTAAATTCCCGTGAGGACAAGCCCGCGTCCGTCCGTTTTCCTATAAATGCTCAAACCATGTGCAGGGATTTTTTGTTGATATACGGCTTCTATTTTCATGCCAAAAACAAAAACGCCCTGCATATTATTGAGCTTTTATGATTAAAAAATTCAAACTATAAAGGAGTGCAAAAAATGAATGACGTTGAGAAAAGCACCGAAAAAAAGCCGCGCCTTTTAACGCTAAAGGAAGCCGCCCAACTCATTGACGGCTTGACTGAATACCGTGTACGCCAATTATGCGCCGAGGGCATAATCAAGTATCACAAATTCGGAAACAAGTACATGATACCCGAACGGGAATTGTTAAAGTATTTCGGTGAACTTTCCTAAAATAAAGGTTTTTACTAACTTAGAGTGACTTTAAGTAAATGGCTTGTTTCCTTGTAGTTATGCCTATCCCGTGGTATAATTAAGTAACTGGAAACGTGCCATTTTCTTTTTTAGGAGGAATTGAAAATGGCAACTATAACTAAACGTGGTGACACGTTCCGTATACGGACATCATGCGGCTATGATGTGAATGGTAAGCAAGTCATTAAATCTATGACGTATAAGCCGCAAGCGGGAATGAGCGACAAAGCCATTGAAAAAGAAGTCAATCGGCAAGCGGTACTGTTTGAGGAACAATGCAAGCAGGGGCAAAGTATCACAGCGGCAAAGTTTGAAACATTTGCGGAAGCATGGCTAAAAGATTACGCGGAAATAACCGTAAAACGTACAACCATGTGCGTATACCGCGAATTGACAAAGCGGATATATCCAGTCATAGGACACATAAGGATTGATAAAATATCACCGCTTAATATTCAAAAACTTGTACAGACCCTAAGCAATGAGGGAATGTCACCGCGAACAATAAAAACCTATGTACGTTTTGTGTCGGGCATATTGAATTATGCCATTAAAAAACGGCTCATAACTTACAATCCCTGTACAACCGTTGATTTCCCAAAGGAGCGACCAAAAGAGCAATTAACCCATGAGATTTACAGCGTTGAGGAAGTCAAGCACCTGTTGGAACTGCTTAAACAGGAAAATGACGAGAAATTTCCGTTTTATGTGTATTTCGTTTTGGCGGTATACATGGGCGCGAGAAAAGGCGAATTGTTAGGGCTTGAATGGAAAGACATAGATTTTGATAATGACATGATTTCCATTAGCCGCGCCTATTACTACAGCTATTTAGAGCGGGAACACTACACCGACACACCGAAAACGGCAACAAGCCGCAGAAGCCTAAAATTACCCTCTCATGTAATGGAAACATTGCGGAATTTGCAAGAGTGGCAGGAAAAGCACAAGGAATTATGCGGTGGCTCGTGGGTGGATAACGACAGGCTTTTTACGGCATACAATGGTGAGCAAATGGCAACAACCGCACCTCGCGACTATTTACAGCGTTTTTGCAAGCGTAACGGCATACGCTACATCAAGCCCCATGCGTTCAGACATTTTAACGCCAGTATCTTAATCAATAGCGGCGTTGATATTGTAACAGTCCAAGCGGCGTTAGGGCATAGCACACCCATTACGACATTAAGGGTATACAGCCACGCTTTCAACAATGCTAAGACCCGCGCAATGGAAGCAATAGCAAATGCGATTGATATTTAGTAAGTGATTGTAACCTGTGCTTGCTTCCAGTAGCCTATACTGTAAAATCTTGACCAAACAAAGACCAAATGAAGTAATGACCAAGATTTTACGAAGCACAAAAGCCAGTATTTACGCGGGTTTCAAGGTGCAATGTGCTTTTGCACACTTATCTGTGGTAAAAAAATTACCTTGTTCAAAATAACCCTCATAGACCTGTGCTTGCATTTTTCTTGTTCCTCCCGAAATTTATCCTATTTATCGTCATAATGACCTTTGCACGAGATAATGAGCAAATCACCTTCACCGTGAGGTCTATAGACGAGCCTGTCACCTTTCGTTATCGTCCTCGAAAATGTTGGTATATCGTAATGCCGCAACTGCTCCGGCTTGCCGATACCTCCCATCATACCGTATGTCTCAATGCTGTCTGCTAAGTCGTTAATTTTAATGAACACGTTGATATTATTTTTCTGCCAGTCTTTATATTCTTTGTCGGCACGGGTTGTAAAATAGCGGTTCATTATGCCTTCTCCATATCCCGCATCTGCGCTTTAGTGTACATTACCACTTCGCCACGTTCAGCTTGACCAATGGAATCGTCAAGTTTAGCAATATAATCCGCATTTGCCTGTTGTTTTGTCGTTAGTTCAAAGGGTACTTTTTGTTCCCTTACCAATGCTTTAAGGCTGGAAATAATATAGGTGGTCATGTTCAAGCCTATTTCATCCAAGGTTTCCTCTGCGCGTTGTTTTATAGTTTCATCCACCCTTATGGTTATTGCTTTAGACATACGCACAACCCCTTTCTTCTTAAATACAGATATTGTACTGCATATGCTTAATGATAGCAATACATTTCAACCATGCAAATTGTCCCTACGCTACATCAAAAATATAGCCCTTATTTCGCACGGCGTAGATATCGTAGCCTACGGGTTCGATTTTTTGGCGGAAGCGTTTTATTGCGGCTTGCACGGCGTTTTTGTCTGTGCCCATGGGGCGTTGCCATATGTTTTCGTAGATGAACTCGAATTCCATTATCTTGCCCTCGTTTTGCAGGCAGAGGTAGAGTAGTTTGAATTCTGTGCCTGTGAGGGGAAGCGGCTCTTCGTTTGCGCAGGCCTGCCCCGCGAGCAAATCCAGCGTGAACGAACCGCGTGTAAATTTCAAACTATTACGGCGCGAAATTTCCCACTGCATTGCGGCTTCTACGCGGGCGCAAAATTCGTCTATCTTGTATGGTTTTGTAATGTAGTCGTTACTGCCTGCGCGAAGCCCCTGAATTACCTCTTCCTGCGAGGTTAGGCTGGTCAAAAAAAGTACGGGGATGTTGCAGGTTTTTCTAAACTCGGGCAAAAATGTAATGCCGTCGCCGTCCGGCAACATTATGTCGAAAACAGCAATGTCCGGCGTTTTGCTTGCAAGCACCGCCCGCGCTTCTGCAAGGGTTTCCGCGCACAAAACGGTATGCCCGCGCTCTTGCAAAATCCAGCGGTTTGCCTCCAAAATTTTTTTATTGTCCTCCACAAGCAAAACCGTACCCATTAATTTTTCCCCTCTCTGGAAAGCGGAATGGTAAACGTAACCGTAGTTCCCACGCCAATATCTGATTCTATCTGAATTTCGCCGCCGTGCGACTCTATAATTTCCTTGCAAAAAACCAGCCCCAGCCCCGAACCTTCGCCAAATCCGCGGTCGAAAACGCGGGCTATTTTTTCCCGAGGTATTCCGCAACCCGTATCCACTACGGAAATTACAGCCTTGCCCGCCGCCGTTTTTGCAAAAACATCAATTGTGCCGCGGGCGGTATGTTTGATGGCGTTGTCAAAAATATTCCAAAGCACCCGCGTAATTTCGCCCGAAACCGCCCAAACAAGCGGCAAATCTTTCAGCACAAACGAGCGGATTTTAACGCCGCGTTTTGTTGCGGCAGAATCCAAAATGCCAACCAGTTGCTCTGCCATTTTGAAAATGTCAACGGCGGCTTTTGTTTCGTTTTCTTCCTGTTTCACAAACATATCCAGCGCACTGCTGGCAAGGTCTGCCAAACGGTGCGACTCGTCGCTGATGGTATTAAGCGCGGCAAGTGCTTCTTCCGTAACAACGCCGCTTTTTAGCTGCCTTACCGCCATCTCTGCGTAAACAGACATTACCGCAAGAGGCGTCCGCAGTTCGTGCGAAATGGTTGCCAAAATATTTTCCTTGAACCGTTTTTCTCGCTCTAACGCGGCAATCTCGGCCTCCACGCGCTGTGCTTCCGCTTTTTTCAGCGGACGCAAATCTTGCAAGTACGACACAAGCACGAAAGACTCATCCAACTGTATTCGCGTCATTGTTACATTCAGCAAGATTTCTTCGCCCGTGCGGGTGCGGTGAAGCCACTCGAATTCTACGCAACCTTCCGCAATTACTTGCGCCACGGTTTGCGGAACTTTCTCCCGCGAAGGCGTACCGCATGGCTGAATTTCTGCCGCAAAGCCCCAAAAATCGCTGTTGTATGCGTGCATATATTCCGCCTTGTTATCAAAGCCGAAAGTTTTTGCCGCCATTATGTTACATTCGACCAGCATAACCGTTTTTTCATCATGAATTTGCATTGCGAGGGGAAAACAATCCGCAATAACTCTCAGGTTTTCCGCCCCTGCCGTGGCGCGTTCTTTTGCTTCGCGAAGGTCGTAGCCATAGCACACAATAATCTGTTTGTCTTCCAATGATATGCAACTATACGTAAACTCGAAGGGCATTTCTTCACCCTGCGCATTCATTAGCGTAAACTCGGTTTTGGCGTAGCCCGTTTCAAGAACATTGTTCAGTGTGGCGGCTATCATTTCATCCGAGTTTCTGCCGTCGGGCTGAAACTCCGGCTTATCCACAAATGTCAAATCCAGCACATCCTGTTTGGACTCCACACCAAACACAATCACAGCCCGCTCGTTGCAGTCCATAAACCTAAGTTCGCCGTCCTTATGCTCCCAAATTTCCACATACAGCGGCGCAGAATCCAACAAAGTTTTAACCATCATATCAATAGTCACGAGCATCACCTTATTCATATTATGTATTCATTTTACGTGCGAAACGCAAAACTGACAAGAATGTACGTTTATTTGGGGGAGAAAGACCTCGGGGGGGCTGTTGCAAAATTAAGTTCTCGGGGCTCTGCCCCGAACCCCGCAAACTTTTTGAAAAAAGTTTGAACAAAAACTTTGACATGGACTGGCGGTAAACTGCATTGCAGAATTAAAAAACCGCGCGAATGCGCGGTTTTAGTGTTATTTTTTTTGTCTTGTTAAGTTTGCAACGTCTTGGATTTGGAACATTTGTTTATCCAGCTCGGAAATTTTCTCTGCACATTCCCACAGGTTACGGGTGATGGCTTCGGGCATTTCGTCGTTGAATTTGTAGCGCACTTTGTATTCAAGTGACGCCCAGAAATCCATAGCCTGTGTGCGAATTTGCACTTCTACGGGCAGGCGTTCGGTTTGTTCCGTAAGGTAGATGGGAACTTCAATGATTAGGTGATAACTGCGATAGCCGGAAGCTTTTGGGTTTTCGATATAGTCGCGTTGCTTTAAGATTTTTATATCCGGTTGGCGCGTAATCACTTCCGCAAGTTTGAGGATGTCGCGCTCGTATGAACATATGCAACGGATGCCTGCGATATCGCTAAGTTGGTTGCGGGCGTTTTCCGCGGTTAGGTCAAAGCCGCGCCGTTTTAGTTTATCCGCTATGCTTTCGGGTGATTTCAAACGGCTTTTAACGTGTTCGATTGGGTTATACGTTTGCAAATTTTGAAATTCCTCTAAAAGAGTCCATACGCGCATTTCCATGTTACTTAATGCGCAACGAAACAAAACCAGCTCTTTTTTTAATCTTGCGAATTCCTCCGCAGGAAACAAAGCAGCCATTGTTATTCCCCTTTCTGTGTAGAGAAGCGGTTAAAAATATCGTCTACAATTTCTGTAAGGCGGTCGGTTGCTTCAAGGATGGTATCAGACGCGCCTTCCGCTTCCATAATTCCTTGCTTAATGCCCTCTGCGTAGCTTTTGATGGACATAAGCGGCGTGCGCAACTCGTGCGACATTTCCGACAGGAAGATTTTATCCTCTTCGGTGCAAACCACGCCGTCCGGTTCCTCTTTAGACACATATCTTTCGCGCTCGTATTCCATTCTGCGGAAAATTGCTTTAACGCGAGAAACAATGTTCATTGGGCTTGCCGGTTTCGTAAAGAAATCGTCACTGCCAAGTTCCATTGCAATTTGGTAATCCAGTTCGGAATCCCGTGATGTGAGCATGATAATAGGAACATTGCTGAAGCCGCGGATATCCCTGCAAATCATAAACCCGCTGGAACCCGGCATCATAACGTCTGAAATAACCAAATCGGCGTGCTTTTGCTCAAACGCTTTAAGTAAAGAGTCACCTGTTTCAAAGTCTTCAACTTCATAGCCGGCACTTTCCAGAAAGGCTTTTAAAGCCTCGCGGATACTAAAATCATCGTCCGCGATGTAAATTAACTTTTTATTTTCCATGTAAACATCCCTTTTTTTCATGAAATTTTCCTAAACTGATTCCATTATACCATAAAATTTTCAAACAGAAAGCCCCCCTAGGAAAAAATCTTAGACTTCTTGCAAAAAAGCCTGTTTTCGTTTACAGTAACACTCCGGAGGCGGGCGATATGATTGAAATTAAAAACTTATACAAAACATATGACGGCGGCGGTCAAAAGGTGGAAGCCCTCAAAGGGCTTAACATCCGCATAGACAGCGGCGAAATTTTCGGCTTCATAGGTCTTAGCGGTGCAGGTAAAACTTCCCTTGTGCGGTGCATTTCCGCGCTGGAAGAAGTTACCTCCGGCGAAATTTTGATTGACGGCGAAGATTTGGCAAACAAACGCGGAAAATCTTTGCGCTTACTTAGAAAAAAATTTGGGCTGGTTTTCCAGCACTTTAACCTTTTAATGAACGCGACCGTGTACAAAAATGTCGAGTTCCCGCTTAAAATTGCCAAGTATCCCAAAGCCGAACGCCACAAGCGCGTGCTGGAGTTGTTGGAAGTTGTCGGCCTTTCCGAAAAAAAGGACGCCTACCCTTCCAAGCTTTCGGGCGGGCAAAAACAGCGTGTAGGCATTGCCCGCGCACTTGCCGCAGACCCGCGTTTTGTCATCTGCGACGAGGCTACATCTGCGTTAGACCCCGCCACAACTACATCTATTTTGCACCTAATCAAGGATATCAACAAAAAACTGGGCATCACATTTATAATCATCACCCACGAAATGAGCGTTATAAAGGAAATATGTACCAAAGTGGCAATCATGGAAGGTGGCAAAATTATAGAATCGGGCGACGTTCTAAAACTCTGCGTCTGGCCCGAAACCGAAACCGCAAAACGGTTCTTTAAAACCGCCGAAATTAACCTAAGCAATAACGCATACACATTATCCCGCCAAACCCCGGGCGAAATTATAAAAGCCACTTTCATTGGGCTGAACGCGCCCGACCCGTACATTTGCAATATCATTCGCCAATTCGACGTGGAAGTTGCAATCCTTGGCGGCCATATACAGGAAATAAACGAAACCGTCATTGGCATCCTTATCATAAAAATAAACGGCGCGGAAAAATCCATTGCAGACGCAATCAAATATTTGGACGAAAATATCGAAAAGACCGAGGTAATCAACTATGAGGCATGAAATGTTTAGCCCCGAACATTTTGCGGAACTGTACGCAATCCTCTTCCCCGCCACAATGGACACGCTGTACATGGTGGCTTATTCGGGTATGTTCTCCATTGTGATTGGCACGTTAATCGGCGTGGTTTTGTTCATCACCTCCAACGAGGTGCTTTGCAAAAAAAATTGGCTTACAATTATTATAAACAAAATCCTTGGCATAATCGTAAACATCGGCAGAAGCATCCCCTTCATTATACTAATCATTGCCGCCGCGCCGCTTACGCGCATTATCGTAGGCACGTTCATCGGGACGGAAGCCGCCGCCGTTTCGCTTACCATTGCCGCAATTCCCTTCGTTGCCCGCCTTACAGAATCCACTTTCGCGGGGCTTGACAAGGGCGTGGTAGAAGCTTCCGTTGCTTGCGGCGCGTCACTTTTCCAAACCATTTACAAAGTCCTTATCCCCGAAACATTGCCCGTTCTTATTTTGAACTACACCGTTGCCATTGTAAACCTAATCGCTTTTTCTGCAATGGCGGGCGTTATCGGCGGCGGCGGTCTTGGAGACGTTGCAATCCGCCGCGGCCTTCAGCACTTCCGCACAGATATGCTAATCGGCACCATCATCATCCTTGTCGTAATTGTCCAGATTGTTCAACTCGTCGGTAATGTGCTGGCGAAAGTTACCGACAAAAGATAACCGACATGAAATGGAAATCCCAACGCAGGATGAAAAAAGCATGATGATACCTTGGCGCAGTAGGTGAATGCGCAGTTCCACGTCGCGAAGGGTTGGGTTTACGCTTAAAAATTCGCGGAGGGAAGCCGTTGCTTGGTTGGCTAGTTCTCCCCAAAAAGCGAAATCGCTCCAGCGGGTGGGGATAAGCCAATCGGGGGCGCGGTTTAACAGAAACGGCAACAGTACCGCGAAAAGGACAAGCCCCGCGAAAAACAGCGGCGCGGCGGCGCGGGGATAATGCTTTTTGATATGCACAACAAGCAACACAAAGCCGTACAGCGCAGGGATTAAAACAGGCAAAACCGCCATAAACCACGCAACAGCCCCCGCGCCGCCCGTTAAAATATGGGTGGGTCTGCCAAGCCCTGCGGCAATTGCAAAACTTTCTGCCCGTGCGCGGGTAATGTTGCCGCTAAGTTCTGCCACGGTAAAACTTTGCGCGGTATCTTCTATATGAAAGGACACCAGCGCAAGGTCTTTCGTGCCGCTGAATACGCCGCGCACCGTTCGCGGTTCGCCGTTTACATACACGCCCATGCCCACAATATCCACACTGCCCCACAGCCCACGCGCCAGTGACTCCGACACTGCCACGCCGCTATCGTCTGCGGAACTTGGAGCTGTTCCCGCAATAAATTCCGCATTCCACACAAGGGACGCATCGCCCGAAAAATTAATCACAGCCGTGTTGGTTTGCCGTGCCCCCGCGTCAAGCGTTGCCGCACTTTCACCCCAAAACGTAGGCCAAAACGTATCCGCATTCACCGCATGACGGCGCGCCCTAAAAGCCGTCTCCCCGCAAATTGGCGCGTCAAACCTAAGCGACACACCCGAAAACCGCGAAACCGTCCGCGCTTCCGAAAAGCCCGCCGCCAAAAGAAGCCCGAACACACACCACGCAACAATCGTTTTTATCATTTCAGGCCTCCTTTTTTAAAACCTCGGGGGCTCTGCCCCCGAACCCCCGCAAGCCTTTAAAAAGGCTTGACCCAAATTTTAATTTTGGACTAGCGATAAACAGCAACGCATCCCCAAAACCGCGCGTATGCGCGGTTTTGAGTTAAAGTTTTTTGCCCCGCTTTTTTTCAAAAAAGCGGGTGGGGGTTCGGGGGTGAAACCCCCGAGAACTTACCTTACTCTGCAACGCGCACTCTATCCCCGTTGGAAACGGGCTTGTTACTACCGATTATAATTTGACTGTCGCGGCTTATGGGGCCGCGGATTGCAACCATGTCGCCGTCTGCGGCAACGAGGGTTACGTTTACGCGTTCGGCTACGTTTTGCAGGCCGAGTACGGTGTTGCGGCGTGATAGTACATATAGGAAGTAGCCCGCGTTGTCGGAATTGAGTGCAGAGATGGGTACGCTCATGTCGTAGTTGGCGCGGGAAATTACGATTTCGGCATCTATGCGTTGGCCTACGTTCCAGTTGCCTTCGGGTAAGTTTATGGTTACGGTTGCGTTGTCGTTTTCGTCGGAGGAAGAAATTGCGGATACCGCGCCCGTGGTGGTCTGTGTGAAAAACATGGAGCCGCCGCCCGTGGAAACTTCGGCTTCAACGCCAACGGCAAGCCGTTCCGCGTCTTCGGCGGGTATTTGCATTTGCGCCGCAAAACCGCCCGCCGTGTCGCGCAGGGAAACAAGGGGCGCGGCGGTTGTTTCCGCGCCCTGTAAAAGTGTGTGCGCCACAACGCCGCTATAGTTTGCGTATAAAACCCCGTCAGAAATAATAAGCCCGTCCAATGTTTCCACCGTGGATTGCTGTGCGTAAAAATCCAAACGCAAAGTCGCGGCGGTGATTACGTTTTGGGAGGCGGTATCGGTATTTTGAAGCACGTTGCGTTGGTGGTTTTGCTGGGCTGTGTTTAATGCCGCCGTGGTATCTTCTACGCGGCGGGCGGCGGTTAGGCGGGCGTCTTCCGCACGGGTGATTGCAGTTTGTATCGCCGCTTCGGCACGTTCGATTTCCGTGCTTGCGGAATTTGCGGCATCTTCTAAGCGGCGCGTTGCCGTTAGAATATTATCGCTTGCGCGGTTTTGTGCCGTTTCAAGCGCGGTTTGTGCGGCTTGTTGGCTGTTTTCAAAATTGCGCTGTGCTTGCGATAGGTTCACTTCCGCGTCTTCCACGCGCCGCGCCGCCGTTGTTAAATTATCTGCCGCACGGGTTTGCGCCGTTTCAAGTGCCGCTTCCGCACGTTCAATTTCCCCTTCGATGGATTCATCAAATACGCGCCGCGCTTGATTATACGCCGCTTGCGCGTCTTCCACCCTGCGCTGTGCCGTAAGCTGTGCCGCTTCTGCCGCGCTTTCCGCCGCAAAAAGTGCGTTTTGTACTCGCTCAACTTCCGCCCAAGTTGTATCGCCGCTGAAATATTCCGCCCACACGATATTTAACGCGGAACGTGCGTTGCGCATATTTTCTTCGCCTTGCTCCTCGGTTGTGGTGTAGTCGTCGCGGGCGCGTTGCAGATTGCGTGCGGCGTTTTCAATTGAAGTCCTGTCCATGTCCGCAGGGCGGCGGGAGAGTAGCTCTGCCAAGGTTTCTTGCGCGTCTGTTATGTCGGTTTCGCCTTGCGCGTAGGTTGCCGCGTAGTCTTCCAATGCCCGCTCGTGATTGCGAATTGCGTTTTGCAGTGCGGTATCGTCCACGTTGCGGGCATTTTCTTCCGCCGCTAAGATATCGGATTGGGCTTGCGCAAGGACGGCATAATAATCTTCCCGCGCCCGTTGGTACGCACGAACCGCCGCGGGCAAAACGATACCCGCCGTGTCATACGCCAACAAAATTTCCAACTCGTCCTGTGCCGCCGCTATGTCCTCCGCACCCTGTTGCACGGTGGTTGCGTAGTCCTCTTGGGCGCGGGTTAAATTGCGCCGCGCCGTGTCCAGCGGGCTTGCGTCTATGCTTTCGGAGCGTTCCAGCCGCTCCAAATCCAGTTCCATTCTGTTCAGCGTTGCCGCTTCACGTATCCGCAGTTCTTCAACATCTTCGATATCAAAAACCGCGACCGCTTCACCCGCTTCAATTTCCCGCCCCGTTCCTATTAACATTTCTACAACCGTTAGCCCACGCGGCACGGTAATATCCAGCGTTGCCGCTGTCGAAACCGTTGCACTGCCACTAATCGCGTCCACAATTTCGCTTCGCACAGGCGCGGCAAGTTCCACACGGGCAAGGGTTGCCCCGCTTGTGCCGCGAGCAACCAAAGTAAACACCAGCAACAACGCCAAAAATTTGCAAATATTTGCGGCAGAACGCCGTTGTGTCGGGTCTGAAATCATGTCATCTACTCCTTAATCCCTGCGGCCTGTATGCCCAGCTCCAGATATTTTTGACCGAAGAAGAAAAACAATGCGGCTGGCATTAGCATCAGCAGCGAAGCCGCCATTGCAAGCCCCAGTTCTTCCGCGGCAATTTGCGGCAGAAACAACGACAGCGGCCACACAGACGGGTCGTTTAAAAAAGTCATAGGCTGTTCTATCGCGCCCCAAACTTCCAAAAAGCCCAGCACCGCCGCCGCCATAATACTTGGCACACCCAGCGGCAAACCGATGTAAAAAAACGTGCGAAACGCGCCCGCGCCGTCTATGCTTGCCGCCTCCAAAAGTGGGCGCGGCACGGCATCAAAACCGCGCATCATGATAAACACGGGGAACGCCGAAAACGCAAACGGCAGAATAACCGCCCAAACCGTATTCATAAGCCCCAAGCCGTCTATCACCAAAAAGTTCGGCACCATTGTCACTTGAAACGGCATAAGCATCAAACAGATATACACCGTTGCAACAATCTTGCGCCCGCGAAACCTAAAGCGACTTAAAGCCCAAGCCGCAGGCGCACCCACAGCCACCTGCCCCAAAACCGACGGCACAACCAGCACAAATGTATTCCAGAACATTGTGAAAAAGTGCGGCGTATCCAAAAGCAATTCCGCAAGCGGCTGAAGCGTAGGCCATGAAGGCAACAGCGGCCAAACAGAAAATCCATCCGCCCCCATAATTGCCGGCCCGATAGTCGCATTCAACTCCTCCAACGACATCAGCGAACCCATAACCATAAACCACAGCGGCCACCACACCAGCAACGCCAGCGCGATTAGAGGGATGTACAAAGGAATTTTTTTTAAGTTCTCGGGGCAATGAAGTGAGCGAAGCGAACGGCACTGCCCCGAACCCCACGAACTTTTTTGAAAAAAAGTTCGACAAAAAACTTTAACATGGACTAGCGGTGAAAAAACTCGTGTTGCTAAAATCGCGCGAATGCGCGATTTTAAATTAAAGTTTTGATGAAACTTTTTCAAAAGTTTCCGGGGGTTCGGGGGCAGAGCCCCCGAGAACTTCCCCGCGGTCTTATCACCCATCGCTATCACCGTCCAAAAATTTGCGCATGAGGAGAATTATAATTAGGAGAACCGCCGCCATCATGGTAGCACCCGCGCTAAGGCGGCTTATGTCCAAATTTTGAAACCAGTTGTTGAAGAGGTGCTGTAGGAGGTACATAGAATCGTGCGGATGAGAACCCGCGACCAAATACGCCTCGCGGAAGACGCGAAAGCTGTTCAGCAGTGACAATATGGCAACCACGCCGATTGTGGGTAACAGGCACGGCAAAGTGATATAGCGGAAGCATTGCAACCGCCCCGCGCCGTCTGCATACGCCGCTTCGTACAACGAGCCGGAAATTCCATCCAGCCCCGCCAGCCACAAAATCATATTATAGCCGGTATTTTTCCACAGATATGTAAACACCAGCACCCAAAAAGCCGCACCCGAATGCATAAAATCCACAGGCGCGCCCCCAAACCTAATCAACGCCGCATTCGCCAGCCCACCGTAATTAAATAACGCTTGCCACAGCAAAACTATACTTGCCACAGGCACCGCCATCGGCAACAAAAACGTAGTCTTAAAAACCCGCCCTTTAACCGCCCGCACCAACAGCGCGACACCCAAACTAACAACCATCAACAGCGGAATACTAACCCCCACAAACCTTACGGTATTAACCGCCGCCAGCCTAAACGCCGCATTACCCACAACCGACGAATAACTCTCCCACCCAATAAAATTTACGCCCCTTACATCAAAAAAACTGCGCCTGACCGTATCCACAAACGGCAACAAAAAGAAAACACTAATACCAATCAGACTTGGCGCAAGAAAAATCAGGGCTAACAGTGATTCGCGTCTAAGGAAGTTCTCGGGGCGTTGCCCCGAACCCCACGAACTTTTTTGAAAAAAAGTTCGACAAAAAACTTTAACATGGACTAGCGGTGAAAAAATACGCGAGTTCCGAATCGCGCATATGCGCGATTCGAGACAGGGGTCAAGGGGACTTGTCCCCTTGCAGGGGGTTCGGGGGACGGAGTCCCCCGAGGTCTTATCATTAAATTTACGACCGCTCTGCAAGATAGTTTCGGATGGATTGTTCAACTTCTCTCACGGCTCCCTGTATGTCTAGAGTGGCGTTGCACAGGCGTTCGGTGGTGTTCCAAATCATGTCTCGCAGGGTTACTTCCAGTAGAGCGGGGGTGTGAAGGTCGTTTATTATGGCAAGTTGGGTTATGTCGATATAGATGTCGGCTTCTGCGAATTGTTCGTTTAGGATGTTTACTTGTTCGGCAAGACCTGCGCGGGTGATTGGCAAACCTTGGCCGTGGTTGATGCTTTGGACTTCAACCGAGAGAAGGGTGGAAATGAATTGTGTTGCGAAGTCGGGGTTGGCTGTGTCGGCGGAGATTGCGGCAATGGTGGATGGCTGCCAAGAGCCGGGTACAATCCCGGGGAAAAGCGCGAAATCGGATTCTGTACGGTTTAGCGTCATCTGCATTGTGATTAGGTGGTTGAGTGAAAACGCCGCAAAGTTTGTGGTTTGCATCATGTATTGCATCAACGAACCCGTAATCATTGTTGGCATCGCGCCGCCGCGTGTTGTTCCTGCGGCAACAAACGTACCCATACGCATGGTTTCGTCTTGGGGTTCGGCAAGGTTGTACTTGTCGCTAATGGTTTGCATTGCTGTGAAGAATTGGTAAAGTGCGTCTGTGTTTAGTTGGTTGTCGTTGATTATCGCGGCAGAAGATGTAAGCCATAGTATATCGAAGAGTTCGTCAAGGCTTGTGAATGCTATTTCTGCGCGGTCTTCTTCCGCGATTGTTTCAAACATACCGCCCCTGCGACCCATCGCGCCGATGTGTGGGTTGCCGCTTGCGATTCTTTCCACCAAAACGTCCAGCGTTTGCACCTCGCTAAGCGCGGTTGCGTCGCCCACAATAACGGGCATTTGCAACTGCGTCGGCAGGGTGTAAATTTGCCCGCCCTGCGTTGTGAAAGGCGCGAGCAGGTTTGGCGGAATGTCGCCCATGTTTATGCTTGCCGCCAGATTTAGCAGCATTCCGCGTCCTGCGTAGCTTTCGATTGGCGTGCCGTCAAGAATTAAAATGTCGGGGCCGCTTCCGCTTAACAGCCGCGTATTTAATGTGCGAACCGCGTCCGAAGCGGAAACCGCGCCGTCACCCGCAAGCGCGACTTCGTAAACGATATACGCGCTTGGATTTGTCCGCCACAATTCGCTGATAGCGGCGCGTACAAATGCGTTATCCGTAAGCGACCACACCGTTAAAGTTTTGTTGGGGTCAACGCCCGCCGTTTCGTCCCATGTGTAGCGATACAGGCGGTTTTGCCCGCCGCTTAACACGTTCACGATAATACTTCCATCCTCAAGAGTGAACACGGAAGACACAGAACTTGCGGGCGAAGCAAAGGCAAAAGCCGCGCTTTCGATTAAAGTGTCAACGTAGCCGCTTGCGGAAAGGCGCGCAATTGCCGCGTCCTGCGCAATGAAAAAATCTCCTGCGCGTGTTACCGATACCGCGCCGTTGCCGGGGATTTCTTCCAGTAATTCGCCCGTTTCGGTGTCATGCAAAAACATGGGTTGCCCCGCGCCAAAACCGCCAAATGTCATTCCGCGTCCGCCGCCCGCGCCCGCACCGTCCCGCACGGTAACGGTAGCTTGGCGCATTCCGCCGCCGCCCTGAACACGCATGGTTGTTCCCGCAGTTGTTTCGGCTGTTTCTTCTTCCGCGCCGCCTTGTGTTCGCATACCGCCGCCGCGTTGCTCCACGATTTGCATATCAGGGAAAACGATGTAGCTAAGTAAAACCCCGCTGTCTGTGGCTTGCACCATTGACACAAGAACCATATCGCCGTTTGCAATTGCCGTGTCGATTTCTTCCACGGGGAAGTTTTCGCGGCTTCCGTCCGCAGAAATTTTTACAATTCCCTCCCCCGGCAAGTTTGCCAAAATTCTGCCGTCCTGCAAAAACGATGCAAGATGCACACCAAGAAAATCATCCGTGCCGCTCCCCGGCCCTTCCGATTGCGTCCAGCTTTCGCCGTCCGCGCTGTCAAAGCGGGTGCGCAACCCCTCGTCAAAAACGGCAATGCCGCCATCTTGCGTCATAAGCGAGATAATCTGCCCGCTAACAGGCGGCGTGATATCAACTTCTACATACCGCCCCATTACCATGCCGCTAACCGCGCCGTTACCGTTATCACTTGCGCCGCAAGCCGTCACGGCAAATGATAATCCCAGCATCATTGCAAAGATAAAAAACTTCATATTGCACCTCCGTAATTTTTTCACTGCCTATCCTACCGCACGAAACTGAACATACATTGACGGCTATCTGAACATTAGCTGAACTTTTATAGCGGATTCAATGAAAAACCGTCCCGACAGAGCGGCACCCGAAAACGCGAATAGAGCGTTTTCGGGCGATTTTGACGCGACAGTCGGGGCGGATTTCGAATTAATCCGCTACAACGAAAACCAGAAGGTGCTTCCCCTGCCCTGTTCAGACTCCACGCCGCAAGTGCCGCCGTGAAGTTCCAGTATTTTTTTCACGATAGAAAGCCCAAGACCCGTGCCTGTTATTGCGCGTTTGTGGGCTTTGCCGCTTTTGTAGTATCTGTCCCAGATGAGGGGCAAATCTTCGGCGGCTATGCCTTCGCCGTTGTCGGTTACGGAAACGCGGGCAGTACCGTTTTCTTCGGAAAGCACTACGGAGATTTTCCTGTCTTCGCCCGCGTAGTTGACGGCGTTTACCAGCAAGTTGTAGAAAGCGCGGTTGATTTTATTTTCGTCCGCTTCAATAAAAATATCCGCAGAGTGATTAAATTCGATATGGTAGTTTTGATTTTTAAGAAGTTCGCGCATACGCTCGGTGGTTTCCAAAAGGCTTTGCGTAAGATTGAACCGTGTTTTGTCGGCGTGTTCCATCCCCGATTCCAGTTTGGAAACGTCCAAAACGTCGTTTACAAGCCCTGTTAGCCGCTTGGCTTCTTCCATTATTACTGCGGCTTGCTCGGGGGTGTAGTCTGCGGGGAAATCGTGCATCATTTCGGAATAGCTGTAAATTAACGCAAGAGGCGTTCGCAAATCGTGGGACACATTTGCAAGCAGTTCCCGCCGCAAAGATTCAACCCGACCAAGTTCAACGGCAGCGGTGTTAAGCGTGTCGGATAGTTCCAGAATCTCGCAGAAACCCTTGCCGTTAAATCTCGTGTCGTAATTTCCCTTTGCCAAATCCAACGCCGAACGGTTTATTTCCTCAATGGGGCGGGACACCCGCTTTGCAATAATTATTGCAATAGCCACCGCCAAAACCAGCATTATGGCGGAAATCATATAAAGCTGATACCGCAAGGTACTAACGGTTGCGCTAACGGGTGTGATTAACGCGTTAATCATAACCGCCCGCTCGCCCTCGACCCGCACATACACCAGCGACTCGGGAATATGCCGCGTCACGGTGGAAATCCTAATCTGATTAACCCGATAACGCCCATCACGCACACCATCGCTTATTGTAATATTTGGCATTACCGTAAAGTGTTCGTAAAACTCGCCGCCTTGGTCAATCGCAATTTCAATCCGCGCCAAATTATTGTCTGTCGCAATAAAATTTTGCCGTTGCGGGCGCAAACGCATTACACTAATGTCATTGTCACCCCAAAGTTCAACACCATCCGTAACCCTAAAACTTGTGGCAAAATCTTGCAACCCCGCCCGCACCACACTAACGCCCTGCATATCCAAAATGTCCGCGAAAAAATCGCCGCGTTCAGATATTTCCGCGACAATATCATTCACATTTTCGTCATCCAAATGCGCGACAATCACAGATGCCGCCCTCCGTATCTCCGACATTCTTATATGCCTGTAAAAATCGCTTAAAAATACAATCTGAAATAGCCACAATATTACCAACAGCAAAACACAAAACCCCAGCAAAAAGCCAAAAATACGCCACTTCAATTTTATTTTGCCCATGTTTTCAGCTCTCCTCAAATCTATATCCCAAACCGCGTAATGTTTTAATCAAGTTGCCATACGGCCCAATCGCCTTGCGCAAAAGTTTCATGTGCGTGTCCAGCGTCCTGTCGTCACCGAAATAATCAAAGCCCCACACTTCCGCAAGAATCTTCTCCCGCGAAAGCGCGATACCCTTATTCCGCACGAAAAAGAACAGCAAATCTGCAATCTTTGGCGCAAGCTCCACTACCACGCCGTCAATCGTAACCTTGTGCGCAGTCAAATCCGCCACAAAACCGCCCGCCGTGAAAACAACGCGCCCGTCCGTATCTTTCCCCGCCCTTCGCAAAATAGCCGCAATCCGCAACATTATTTCCTTGGACGAAAACGGTTTTACAACATAGTCATCCACGCCCAACTCAAACGCCAAAACCCTGTCATACTCCTCATTCTTTGCCGAAAGCATAATAACAGGTACGTCCGAAAAGCCCCGTATCTCCCGCACAGCACTAAATCCGTCCATCTGCGGCATCATCACATCCATTATAACAACATCAAACCCGTCCGCCCTACACGCCCGTACAGCTTCCGCACCGTCACACGCTTCCCCCACTCCATACCCCTCATACTCCGCATACTTCCGAATAACCGCCCGCAAACCCGCTTCATCATCGCAAATTAAAATCTTTGCCATTATTCACACTCCTTTAAGACCTTGGGGCTCTGCCCCAAACCCCGCAAGCCTTTAAAAAGGCTTGACCCAAATTTTAACATGGACTGGTGATAAACTCCGCCGCAATCCAAAAACCGCGCGAATGCGCGGTTTTTAAGAAGGGGTCAAGGGGACTTGTCCCCTTGCAGGGGGTGTGGGGGACGGAGTCCCCCACGAACTTATCATCTAGCTAGTTGAAACCTTCAGCACAACCACGCCAAGGGGTGGCAGTTTAATGGGAAGGCTGTGTTCGCGGCCGTCGCACAGGTGTTCTTCGGAGTGGAGAGTGCCGTGATTTATTATGCCGCTTCCGCCGTATTTTTCTTCGTCGGAGTTCATTATCTCGGTGTATTTGCCGGGGATGGGAACGCCAACGCGGTAATCCATGTGTGGGCAGGGGGTAAAGTTGCAGATGAAGATAACGTGTTCGTAGACAGAGCCCAGTTTTTCTTGTTCAGCTTTACTGCGGCGTTTTCTTTCGGCTGTGCGGAAGAAGGACAGTATACTGCGTTCGTAATCGTCGGAGTTAATCCAAGCGAAACCGCCGCCGTCAAAGTCGTTTTGCCACAGTGCGCGTTCTTTGAGATAGAGATGGTTTAGGTCGCGCACAAAGTTTTTCATTTGGCGGTGGTGTTCAAAAACATCTAGGAGGAACCAGTCCAACGTGCGGGCTTCGTTCCACTCGTCAAATTGGGCAAATTCGCCGCCCATAAACAGTAGCTTTTTGCCGGGGTGTCCCATCATATAACCCAGTGCAGAACGCAGGTTTGCAAGTTTCTGCCAAGTGTCGCCCGGCATTTTATTTACAAGCGAGCCTTTTCCGTGAACAACCTCGTCATGGGAAAGCACCAGAACATATTTTTCGGAGTATGCGTACACCATGCTAAATGTAAGATTGTGATGATGGTGACGGCGATACACGCTGTCTTTTTTCATGTATTCCAAAAAGTCGTTCATCCAGCCCATGTTCCACTTTAGGCTAAAGCCCAAGCCGTCGTGTACAACGGGGCGCGTAACGCCTGTCCACGCGGTGGATTCTTCCGCAATCATCATAACGTGCGGGTGCGCACCGCGCAGAACGGAGTTCATGTGCTTCATAAATTCTACGGCTTCGTTATTTTCGCGGCCACCGTGTTCGTTCGGCACCCACTGCCCAAACTGCTTGCCGTAATCCAGATACAGCATGGACGCAACCGCGTCCACACGCAAGCCGTCAAGATGGTATTCGTTTATCCAGAAAAGCGCGTTTGCGATAAGGAAGTTTTTAACCTCATTGCGCCCGTAGTTGAAAATAAGCGTTCCCCAGTCAGGGTGTTCGCCTTGGCGCGGGTCTTGGTGTTCGTAAAGACGTGTGCCGTCGAACCAAGCAAGCCCGTGCGCGTCTTTGGGGAAGTGCGCGGGAACCCAGTCCATTATTACGCCGATATCGTTTTGGTGGCAAGCGTCCACAAATGCTTTAAACTGATGCGGATTGCCGAAACGCGACGTGGTTGCATAGTAACCCGTAACCTGATACCCCCACGAGCCGTCAAACGGAAACTCTGTGATTGGCATGAGTTCAACGTGGGTGTAGCCCATGTCTTTTACGTACGGAATAAGCTCTGCGGTAATTTCCGGCCAACTCATAAAACGCCAGCCGTCCTCCGCTACTTTGCGCCAGCTTCCCGCGTGGAATTCGTAGATATTAACAGGCCCGTCCATCGGGTCTTTTTTAGTACGGTTTGTAATCCATTTTTCATCGCCCCAATCGTAGCCCGTGATATCGTAAACCATGGAAGCCGTGCCGGGGCGAAGCTCTGCAAAAAACGCATAAGGGTCGGACTTGTGAAAGAAACCGCCCGTGTGTGAAGAAATTTCGTATTTGTATTTGTCATAGTTGGAAAGACCGGGAATAAACAGCTCCCACACGCCCGAACCGCCCATAGAACGCATGGGATGACGCAATCCGTTCCACGCGTTAAAGTCCCCCACTACGCTGATACGTTTCGCATTAGGAGCCCACACGCCAAAAAGTACACCGTCAACGCCGTCCACATTCATGGGCGTTGCGCCAAGTTTGTTGAAAATTTCATAATGTGTTCCCTGCCCAAAAAGGTGTAAATCCATATCTGAAATAAGCGGCGCGAAACAGTACGGGTCCCAAGACTCCCAAGTACCGCCGTCATCGGAGGTAAATCGCAGTTTGTACCTAAAATGCTTTTGCCGCGGCAACGCAACATTAAAAAAGCCCATAGTATGCTCAAGAGTCATCTCCTCGCAAAACTTTGGCTTTTTGGGGTTAAGTACTGCTACTTTAGCCGCGCCCGGGCAAAAGACGCGAACCACCGTAAACTCTTCTTTTTCAGCGGTTACATCGTGCATTCCAAGCACGTGATGCGGGTCGGCGTGTTCGCCGTTTACGATTTGCATAAGCTCATGCATATTGGTTGTAATCATACGAATTCATCTCCTCACCTTGTTGCGGCAATTGTAACACATTTGTAAAAATTTGCAAAGTTTTAAAATTCTCGGGGGCTCTGCCCCCGAACCCCCGCAAACTTTTTGAAAAAAGTTTGAACAAAAACTTTAATTTAAAATCGCCGCGTGAAATGCGCGACGATTTTAGGTCGAAATTTTTATTTAATTTTGATGGCGGCGAACATAAGTTAAGGCTTTTTCCAGCAACCGTTCAAGGTCTTTTAACTCTGCGTAGTTGCCCGTGTCCGGAGTGGTTTCGTCAATATCGGTGCTTGTGACAACGCGCTTTGTAATCTCAATCGCGGGAGAAAGATATTCCGTTTCCAACCAAGCCAGAACATTCCTGTACTGCGGCATTTTCTCACCTCCCTGTCTTTCCGATATTTTAGAGCATACAACCGCCGCCGTCAACGAAAACCGCTGTTAGAACCTGTGTTCAATACCCGAAATGCCGAATGGAAGCGGCGATTTTTCGACAATCAAGGAAGCTTCCGACGCCGCGTACCTATAGGGTACGCAAGTAGGAGCTGACGAAGAGTGGCGGGAAATCGGTGATTTCAGGCGGCGTTGAGCGGTATTGAACACAGGTTCTTATTTCAAATTGGCATTGATGTAATTAACTGCATCGCCAACCGTTTTAATTTCGGATGCTATATCTGACGGAAACTCCATGCCGAAATCTTCTTCCAAATTGGATATTATTTGGAATATATCCAGCGAGTCTGCGCCTATGTCGTGTAGTAATGATGTTTCCGCCGTTATTTTGCCTTCGGGAACGTCCAGTTGTGCGGTAATCACTGCTCTTATTTTTTCAAATACCATGATTAAAACTCCATTCTGTCAGACTTCTTGCTCAACTGAAATTATGCAAGAAGTCTATTTTTGTGTGCCGTGTTCGCACTTATTTCCCCATGCATCAAGGAGAATGCCGTCTTTGTACACACAAATTACTTCGCAATTATTTGGGCAGTGTGAACACTCTACGCCTTTTGTTTCAAAAGTTACATCGGTGATGTTGAAATTGAAGGGGGTTTGGTCTTCTTCGTCCTTGCACAAAACCGCCACGCCTAACGCGCCCATTAAATGGCCGTTGTTGTCTACATGAACGGGCATTCCCAGTTCCTTTTCAAATTCGCGGATGACGGCGGCATTTTTGCTGACGCCGCCCTGAAACACCACGGGAGATTTTATTTGCTTGCCCTTGCCCACATTATTAAGGTAGTTTAAAACAACTGCGCGACACAGCCCCGCCACAATATCTGCTTTGCTGTGGCCTATTTGCGCCTTGTGTACCAAGTCGCTTTCCGCAAAAACCGTGCAACGGGCGGCTATTTTTGTGGGGTTGTTGCTGCTTAGCGCGAGTTCGGCAAAGTCCTCTAGGTTTAGGTCAAGCCTTTTTGCTTGGCTGGACAAAAATGAACCCGTACCTGCGGCACATAATGTATTCATTGCGTAGTCCATGACAACGCCGTTGTTTATTAAAATGATTTTGGAATCTTGGCCGCCTATCTCCAAGATGGTGCGGGCATCGGGTACGACCGCCAAAGTTCCCATTGCGTGGGCGGTTATTTCGTTTTTTATCACTTTCGCATTTAACGCCACGCCGATAAGTTTGCGGGCAGAGCCTGTTGTGCCTGTGTTTACCACGGTGTAAGACGCATCCATTTTTCGGGAAAGTTCGTTAAGCACGTTTTTTACCGCCGCGATTGGGTTGCCGTGCGTCCAAAGATAGCTGTCTGCCAAGATGTTGTTATCCGCGTCAATAACCACGCCTTTTGTGGATATAGAGCCTATGTCAATTCCCAAGTATGCAGGTTTCATTGTTGGTAGTCTCCTTTCGGGCGGCGCATTTTTATCATGTCTAGGAATGCTTCCAGCCTTGTGTGTACGCCCGCTTCACCTGTTTCTGTGTCAAATGTCATGTACATAAAGGGTGTTCCTGTGTCTTGCGAAATGTTTTGCAGTATGCTCATTGCGGTAATTTCGGGCGAACAGGACGAGGGCTTTACGTGAATGATACCGTCAATGCCTTCCTGTATCATTTCATATGCCCTTGAGATGGCATCGTTTGCGGTGCTTCCGATGTTGTAATCCACATATCCGCCGCTGTTTTTTATTTGCTCATCCACAGAGAAAATGGCGGTCGCAAAATCGGATAAACTGCTGTGGCGGATTATCTCCACGCCGTTGTCGGCAAGCCAGTTTTCCATATTGCAGTTGGAAAACGGTTCTACCACAATGTATATCTCGCCTATTATTCCAATGCGTATGGGTTTTGCGGGCTTGTTTAACGGGACGGATTCCATTTGCGCCCTGTATTTCTCACCGATTTTTGCGGCGGCTTCGGCATCTTCTGCGGCGGGGATTTCTTGCAGATAGGATTTATACGTCGCCATTAACGGGTTTTGCGACGCGTTTTTTTCTGCCGCAAACGCCATATTTTTGCGCATGAAAAACGCTAAACCGTCCATGTCCAGCGTAACTTGCACCAACAGCGCAAATACTTCGTCAAATTTTTCCTGCGTAAGGGAGGGGTTTATCTCTTGCATGGCGTTAAACATACGCCGCACCGTGGGGATGTACTCGAATAGTGTTACAAATTCGCAATCGTAACCAAGTTCCGTTAGGACTTTCTGTTGCAGTATGTCGTACAGTCCAAGGCGGCAACCAAAGCCCGGCATTATAAACACGTTCGCGCCTTGCTCTGCCGCCTCTATGAAATTGCCCAGCGTGGTTTTAAACGGGGTGCAAATCATGTCGGGGCTGTGGCGGCTTCCCAGTTCCAGTGTGCGTTTTGTCATTGGCGGGCATTTGATGGTTTTGTAGCCCAAACAGCGGGAAATTAAAATGTTTGCAATAACTTGATAGTCGCCTATTTGCGGTGCGCAAGCAATTTTTTCTTGTGTCATTTTGCACCGCCCTTCCGCAGTTTTCGTTTTGCCGTGATGATATCTGTGAAACTTTCCAGCCGTGTTTGAATGCCCGCGCTTGCGTCTTGCTCGTCTATCACCAGCGACAGGATTGGTTTGTCTTTTATTTCGCGTAGAACCAGCTCGTTAAACAGGGAGTCGGGGCCACACGGAAAAGTTGAGATTAGAATTATGCCGTCTACCTTACTGCGGTATTTTTCCAGCCCGCCCATCATTTGCGCTGTGACTTTCCAGTACACGCGCTTGCCGTATGTTTCCTTGGTAAGTTTTTTTGCTTCCGCTTCGTTTATGATATCCGCGTGGATTACCGCTATCCCGTTTGCGTCAAAAAAGTCTGTGATTTCCTTGCCTATGCAAGCGTCGTAGGTATTGTACGCATGAGAAAAAATCAGCACTTTCGCGCCGTCTGCTGTTAGCAATTCGTCTTGTTGTGCGATTTTTTCTGCCTTTACTTCTTCTGCCACGGCTAGGGCGTTTTTGTATGCAGCCAGAGAAGTTTCCTTGTCGAATCCAAGCTGTTCGCCTATTTTTTCAAAGGCGTTGGCTTCCCGCCGCCGATACAAGTAGTTTACATCGGCGTTTAATATTTTCGCTTGCGGAAATGTATTGCGAACAAGGTCGTACAGCCCAAAAATGCGGGTGCAGTATTCTTCGCGGATTGCAGAATTTTCTATTCGCGGGCAAAAAATCATGTCGCATTTGTCCAAAAGCCACTCTACGTGTCCGATAAAAATTTTGGAAGAAAAACACGCCTCGTCTATGGATTTTGCCACGCCCGCTTTCACAATTTCCTTGTTGCTGGGCGGGCTTACTATTGTTTCAATGCCGAGATTTTTGAAAAACCCCAGCCATAAATCTTCATAAAAATAAAATTGCAATGCCCGTGGTATCCCAATTTTAACGCCTTCCATTATATGCAAAGCCCCCCATCCACTTTTATTACCTCGCCCGTGATATAGGAAGCCCCTTCCGATGCCAAAAACACCGCAAGTTTTGAAACATCCGTTGGTGCGCCAACCCGCGACAGCGGAATGCTTGAAACTAACTCATCTTTCTTGTCGCCTTTTAATGCCGCCGTCATTGCGGTTTGGATAAAGCCGGGCGCGATTGCATTGCAGGTTACGCCGCGGCTTGCAAGTTCTTTTGCCACCGTTTTGGTAAGGGAAATAAGCCCCCCTTTGGATGCCGCGTAACTTGCCTGCCAGTGCCAGCCCCTCACTCCGCAAACGCTGGCGATATTGATAATCGTACCGCTGCGCTGTTTCATGAACGCGGGGTACAGATGTTTTATCATGTTAAACGAGCCTTTTAGGTTTATGTCCATTACATCATCATAATCTTTTTCCGTAATGCGCAGGATTGGGTTATCCCTTGCAATTCCCGCGTTATTTACCAAAATATCTACCTGCGAAAAGTCTGCCAGAATGGTATCTGTAAGCTCTTTTGTTTTGGTAAAGTCGGCTACGTCGCATTCGTAAATTTTGCATTCCACGCCTTCCGCTTTAACCAATTCGCATACTTCTTCCGCACACTCGCGGTCTTTGTAATAATTAAGTGCTATGTTCGCGCCCGCCTTTGCCATGTCTATTGCAATCGCCTTGCCAATTCCACTTGATGCCCCTGTTATAAGCGCGGTTTTTCCGTTCAGCATTCTTATCACCTCACACTTATAAACAGGAGTTTTTGGAAATGGTTGCAGTTTATTATCCCTCCAACGCCATTTGCTCCGATACGCTTTGTGGGATTTCTATTCCCGTTGCGTAGCAAAACGCAATAATTTGCCCTATGTGCATTTCTTCATGGCTTATCATCATTGCTATAATCTGATGTACGTTTCGTTGCTGGCCGTAGTAGTCCATCATTTCATTGCCGCTTAGGGTTTCAAGGGCTTTTTCAAATTTGGTATCAAGTTCTGCCATTTTTTCAATAATGCTTTGTGTAGGCATATTTACGTATTTGTATTCTTCTTCATATGCTAACGCATTTGTACCCAGCGAGCCGACAACATCCCGCTGAAACAGGGTTAGCTCGTAGACTTGCAAACGTATGGTGTTTAGTTTTTTCCTTGGCAGTTTTTTATCAAGGTCTGTTTCGCTTAGTTCGTTTAAGAACACAAGTGTAATACTCCGCGTTTCTTTCCATCCCGCTAAAAGGGCTTTTAGTGATTCAATCATTTTGTACCTCCAATTTAGAGTATGTCGTGATGCCCTAATATACCTTTTTTCACCTTACCCGAAAAGAAATGGCAACAGAGAAATCATCAGTATCACGATTGAATATCTCATGTAAATTTTGTATAGTTTCCGGTTCTATGTCATATATGCCCAGTTCAGCATAAAAAACCATAGCGGCTTCAAAATCAGTTAAAAATGAAAATGATACTCTATAAACACCCTCATTCATTCTTATAGTCATACTTCTTGACGCATACTCTAAATCAACAGACGCAAAAACTAAATCGCCGTAAGTGTCAAAAATGCGAACGCCGGTTATAAATCCTCTCCCTTGTGTGTTTGAGTTTATTGGTCGCAATCCGGCTTCTTCTACAATAAAAGTGTATTCAAAATATTTTTCTTCACGAACATCCGTTATGGAAGTTGAAATATTAAAAATATATGGCGGCTCATATGGTATATAAAAAGCAGTAATAAATGTGAGTATTGCCGCAAAAACTAATCCTAACGAAACAATACCCGGCTTTGTCTTAAAATTTACAGCAACACTTTCGCTGTCATCTTCTCGTTTCGTGAATGTATTAAATTCATTTATTGCCCTTGTAAATACGCCTTTTGCATACGCGAAACATAAAAAAGCACTTGTTAATAAAAACGCTGTCATTGCAATAATTGCGGGGTGAAAATCTGTCATATCTAAGAAATGTGTTACATCTTCCCAAGGTTGTAAAGTAAATAATGAACGGATAGGAATAACTACCCAACCCCACAAATTACCTGCTGTAATGCTAAGTATTCCCGCGAAATAACAGAAGTGATAGCCTGTAAATTTAATTTTTGAATTATAAAACCCTATGGCAATAGCCGCTAAAAATGTTGTAAGCAATTCCCCTGAAGCGCGATTTAATGCCGCCGCAAAAGGTGTAAATTGCGTACCGCTTGCACGCACATGAGGGCTAAAAGTCCAAAACACAAAACTTTCTATTGTGCCGCCGTAAGCAATGTGTAGAAGCGCGTGTGCCGCTTCGTGGAAAAAAGCGTAAACTAAAAACCATATAGGGGGAAACAATAAAACACATATTCCGGTTTTTAGTACATTGCATTCTTTTTGGCTCATGCTATCCACCTCCGTCTATGTTTTCTGCACTTCCTAATTATAACATAGCACGCATTTCAACCAACATTATGTCAACGCCTTATTAAAAAACAGATGTACCACCGTACAAAAAAATGTATAATCTTAGCAAGGAGGGTGAAAAAAATGAAAACACTACCAAAACTTGTAATATTTGATATGGACGGCACAATGCTGGACACAGAGCCTGTATCCCTTGCGGGGATGATACACGCGGGAAAAATCCTTGGGGTGGAAATAAAAAAGGAAATCGGCGAATCGCTGATGGGCAAAAGCCTGAAACTCGGAACGGAAATTTTGCGGGCGAACTACGGCGAAACCTTCGACATAAACCAAGCGTACAAACTGCACAGGGAATACATGGACGACTTCTTTGAAAAAAACGGCATATCAACCAAGGCGGGCATTTTTGAATTGCTGGACACGCTTGAAAAACTGCAAATAAAAAAATGCGTCGCAACCTCCACGGGAAAAGCCCGCGCAACGCACAAACTAACGCAAACCAACCTTGCCCACCGCTTCCAAACAATCACGGGCGGGGACGAAGTGGAGAACGGAAAACCATCGCCCGATATCTTTTTGAAAGCGGCAGAAAGCTGTGGAGTCGCACCGCAAGACTGCATTATATTAGAAGACACGGAAGCGGGCATCCTTGGCGCGGTTGCCGCAAACATCCCAGTAATAGCCATCCCCGATATCGCGCCGCTAACGCAAGAAATCCGCGCAAAAGCCTTCGCCGTATGCACGGATTTGCACGAGGTTGCGACGATATTAGAAGACCTCGGGGGACTCTGTCCCCCGAACCCCCTGCAAACTTTTTGAAAAAAGTTTGAACAAAAACTTTAAATTTTGACCAGCGATAAACTGCCTTGCAATCCAAAAAACCCGCGTATGCGGGTTTTTAGTTAAAGTTTTGATGAAACTTTTTCAAAAGTTTCCCGGGTTCGGGGCAAAGCCCCGAGGTTTTCCTAACTCCCAACCAAATGATTCAGGGTTTCAAATCTGTAGCCGAGGTCTTTGTAGCGGATGATTAGGTCGTCCATGATTTCGGCGTTGGTTTTGGAGACGTTGTGCAGGAGGATTACAGAGCCGGGTGTGGTGCGCGGCATTAGTTTGGAGAAGGCTTCTTCGTGGGAGGGCTGGTTGTTGATTTCCCAGTCTTTGTAGGCGGTTGACCAGAAGATTGTTTTGTAGCCCAGTTGTTGGGCGTGTTTTAGGTTTGTTTCGCTGTAAGTGCCGCCGGGTGGGCGATAGAATTTCGGGATTTCTTCGCCGATTAGGTCGCGGTAGACGTCTTCGACCAGAGCGAGTTCTTTGGCGAAAGCGTCGAAGTCTGCGATTTTGCTCATGTCGGGGTGCTTCATGGTGTGGTTGGCGACAATGTGGCCTTCGGCAACCATTCGCTTAACCAGTTCAGGTTCGTCGCGAATATATGTGCCTACGAGGAAGAATGCGGCGGGTACTTCGTGTTTCTTTAAGACGTCCAAAATGGGCGCGGTAAAGCCGTTTTCGTAGCCCGCGTCGAATGTTACATACAAAACCTTGTCGTTCTCGTTCCCCGTGTAAAATGCGTCAAACTGCGCCAAATGTTCGGCAGTTGCGTTGGCTTCGGGTCTTCCTCCGTCTTTGGGGAAATACACGCCCCAGCTTTCTCCCGCAAAAGCGACGGTGTTCGCAAATAAAATTGCAATGCCGCAAATTGAAAGCAATGCGGCTTTTTTTAGTTTGTTCAAAAAAATCACCTCAAGAATATTTTGCATAACGCGGCGCGATTTATTACAGTAATATATTGACAGAACTGTTCTTAGATTTTATAATAATCTGTGAATTTATTTTTCGGGAGGTTTTTTAGTAATGATTTGCCCAAAAGGAAAAACATCAAAAGCCCGCCGCAACAAAAGGCGCGCGCAAACATGGAAAATTGTAATGCCGAACCTTGTTTCCTGCAACAAATGCGGCGAGATGGTTCCGTCACACCATATGTGCAAAGCGTGTGGTTCTTATAACAGGCGCGAAGTTTTCAAAAAGGCCGAATAATTAATACGTATGGAAAAATTGACAATCGCAATAGACGCAATGGGCGGTGATTTAGGCGCATCGGCTATGGTTAAAGGCGCGGCAATGGCAATGGAGGATTTTCCGTTCCTTGAACCCGTGCTTTTTGGCGATGAAAAAGTGCTTTTTGAAGAAGCGAAAAAATATGGCGGCATGAAAATTGTTCACGCGCCAACGGTTATTTTGCCAAGTGAATCGCCCACGCTTGCCTTTCGCAGAAAAAAGGACTCGTCCATTGTGATGGGGCTGAAGTACGTGAAAGAGGGCAACGCGGCGGGCTTTGTTTCTGCGGGTTCAACGGGCGCGCTTCTTACGGGCGCGACCGTGATTATCGGCAGAAAACCCGGGGTTGAACGCCCCGCATTGGGTACGCTTCTTCCCACAAAAAAGGGACACGTTCTGCTTTTGGATTGCGGCGCGAACATGGATTGCAAGCCGACCTATTTGGCACAGTTTGCACAACTTGGCACGGAATATATGCAAAAATGCATGAAATTGGACAGCCCGCGTGTCGGGCTTATTAACGTGGGTACGGAAGACGAAAAGGGCAACGCCGCCGCAAAAGAGGCGTTCGCTTTGTTGAACGGTACTCCCGGTTTTGTCGGCAACATCGAAGGGCGTGAAATTCTTTCAGGCGAGATAGATGTTGCTGTTTGTGACGGTTTCACTGGAAATGTTCTGCTGAAATTTACAGAGGGCTTTGCAAAAACCATGATGGGCATGGTAAAAGAGGAGCTTTTGGCAACCACCATCTCAAAATTGGGCGCGTTAATGGCAAAGGGCGCATTCAAACGCTTGCGCAAACGCTTCGATTACCGCGAAGTCGGCGGCGCACCCTTCCTTGGTCTCAATCACCTTGTAATCAAGGCGCACGGCTCTTCCGACGCGCTTGCGATAAAAAATGCTATCAGGCAATGTGTTCAATATCAATAGAAAGGAAACATCTGCATGGAATTTGAAAAAATAAGAGACGTTATAGCCGAGCAAATGAACAAGCCTAAGAATTCGATTACGGCGGAGACTAAATTTGCGGAGGACTTGAACGCGGATTCTCTTGATATTTTCCAAATAATTTCTGAATTGGAAGAAGTTTTCGGCATGGAATTCTCCAATGATGACACGGAAAATATTAAGACAGTCGGCGACGCCGCCGAGTACGTGAAAAAAGCGTTAAATTCATGAGCGACCAGCTACAAACAAATTTAGGCTATACGTTCAAACGTCATAGCCTTCTTAAACATGCCGTAACACACGCATCGTTTGTGCATGAGCAAAAGCTTAACCAGTCGGATTCCAACGAGCGGTTGGAGTTTCTTGGCGACGCGGTGCTTGAACTTTGCATAAGCGATTTTTTATACCACCGTTATCCCGATATGCCCGAGGGCGATTTGACAAAAAAACGTGCGGCGTTGGTTTGCGAATCAAGTTTGGCAAACCTTGCGCGCAGTTTAAGCATTGGCACTTTCATTTTGCTAGGGCAGGGCGAAGCAACAGAGGGCGGCCGCGAAAAGGATTCCATCCTCTCCGACGTGTTAGAGTCCATTTTGGGCGCGATATATTTGGATGGCGGGTTGGAAGAGGTACGCGCACTAATCCTGCGCCTGTACGAACCAATCGCCGACAAAGCCCTAAACAATAAAAAGGACTACAAAACCACCCTGCAAGAATACCTGCAAAAAACCAGCCACGAAACAGCCGTTTACACCATCATAAAAGAAACGGGCCCTGCACATAAAAAACTCTTCACAGCTCAAGCCGCCCACAAAACCAAAATTCTTGGCACGGGCAAGGGCGGCAGCAAAAAAACAGCCGAGCAAGAAGCCGCCAGAATGGCGTTGAAGGGGCTAAAGGTTAGTGTGTAAATATAAGTTCTCGGGGCTCTGCCCCGAACCCCGCAAGCCTTTAAAAAGGCTTGACCCAAACTTTAACATGGACTAGCGAGAAACAGACTCGTAATACCAAAATCGCCGCGAATGCGGCGATTTTAAGTTAAAGTTTTGATGAAACTTTTTCAAAAGTTTCCGGGGTTTGGGGCGGAGCCCCATGGTCTTCATTTTTTTGAATTATTCCGTGGAATTGGTACGCGGACTATATTGTTGAAAAGAAAATTGTCGCGGCTATTGGTTGTTTTGAAGCTGTTACGGCGAGTGTAGTTGCAAGCGGTGCGCTCGGAGCGGACGGATTTCAGTTTACTGCGAACGAGTAGCATTATTCCGCCTGAAATTGCCGCCGCGATTAATAGGCAAACCAAAAGTGTAAGGATTATTTCCATGTTAAATCACCCCCGCGAAAAAGGCTACGGCAAACAAGATTGCTGTGATTATTACGGTTAGAATGGCAAACCATTTCCAAAAAATGCCCCAGTCTGTGGGGAGGTCGCCTACAAATTTGCCTGTTTGTCCGTTCATTGCAAACAGATAGGTTTGGTCGCGCCATGTGGTGGACAGCACCCACACGGGCAAAAGTGCGTATTTTACCACGCTTTTCCGCAGATATACTCCGCGATATTGCGGCGTGACGGTGGAGTAACCTGTTACGGTTTTTCGGAAAGCGTCTTCGGTGCTGGCGCGGATACGCTCGTTTGCACGGTCGATACAGTGTTTTTCGCAGAAGTCGAATTTATCTGCAAGGTAGCCCGACAGATACGCCGTTTGGAAATCCATTGCGGCAGAGATATCAAATGGCTCAATGGACTCCATAAGGTCGGCTGGCATTTTCGCAGACGCGTCCACGGGCACTTTGTCGAAGGCAAGCGCGCCCTGCCGCAGTACGTTGAAGTGTCGCGTTTCCGTGTAGATAAAACGGGTATCGCTCCATGTGCGCACGCTGGTTGTGCGGTAGCGCATATTTGCGTCAACGTCCGCATCAAACAGCCAAAACGGTACATATAAGCCCTTGATTTCGTTTAGACGCTTAGTGGACTTGAAACATTTTGGCAGTAGCTTTTTGCCTTTGAGATGATTGCTTAACGCTTCCATTGCCGCGTTTTTGTCCAGCTTAAACGGGATGATTAAGTCCGGACGCGCACTGCCCGAAAGTTGCCCTTTCATTATTACAGGGTTTGTGCAATACGGGCAACTTGTTGCCGCCGTGCTTTCGTCCGCGATAATTTCGCCCGCACAGGTGTTGCACAAATATACTCGCATTCCCTCTTGCTCGCCCGCCGTCCATTCGGTATCGTCGTGCGTCGCCCATTCTACGTCTTGCTGTTCGGTTTCGATTCCGTCATCCATACTTTTTAGTGCTTCAACGTCAAATTCCGAATCGCAAAACGGACATTTCATCATCTGCGTTCCCGTGTCAAACTCTACCCCGCCGTCACAGTTGGGGCATTTGTATTTGATTAATTCCATTGGGTTCTCCTTATGCTTTTGGGTTGCCGCAACCTTGGCAGAATCTGCCTGTGTTTGCCGCGCCGCAGGTGCAAGTCCAGTCGTTGGACGCGGGCTTTGGTGTGCCGCAACCTTGACAGAAGCGACCTGTGTTTGCTTCGCCGCAGGCGCAAGCCCAGCTGTCGGCGGGGGCGGGTTTTGGTGTGCCGCAACCTTGGCAGAAGCGACCCGTGTTTGCTTCGCCGCAGGTGCAGTTCCAACTGTCGACGGAGGGGGCGGCTTGTTGGTTTTGTTGGGCTTGTTGTGCCGCCATTGCCGCTTGTTGGTTTTGCTGGTTCATTGCAAACATTTGGTTGGCGTCCATGCCGCCCGCTTGTTGCGCCATGCCTAAGCCCATAAAGCCCATCATTGCGCCACCTTGGTTTCCGGCGGCGGTTTTCATTGCTTCGGCTTGGGCGTTCACAAGTGCCGCGCCCGCCATTCCGGGGTCGCGCATTACGGCTTTGCGTTGCAGGTTTCGTATCATGTCCTCGTCCTCTTTGGGCGCGGACAGAGAATTTATCGCAATGGAAACAACGGATAAACCACGGTTTTCGCTCCATTGTTCCGATAAAATTTGGTTTAACGCTTCGGATAATTCCATTGTGTGTCCGGGTATCGCGCTGTACCGCATACCCATTGCAGAAAGCCGTGCAAACGCTGGTTGCAGGGCGTTCAGAAATTCACTGCGCAGTTGGTTTTCAATTTGGTCGCGAGTGTATTCGCGCTCCACGTTGCCGCTTACGTTTTGGTAAAACAGCATGGGATTGGTCATGCGGAACGAGTACATTCCGTTGCAACGCAATGTAATATCAATATCAAGCCCGATGTTTGTATCCACAACGCGGAACGGAATTGGCGTTGCCGTCCCGAACTTGTTATTTTTCAGCTCGCGGATATTAAAATAATAGACGCGCTGGTCTTTGCCGCTGTCACCGCCGTGGGCAAAACGCCGCGCCGCCGTCTTGAATGTGTTTACTATGCTGTCGCCAAGGTTGCCCGCGAAAATGCTTGGCTCGCTGGATTGGTTCCATGTGTACTGCCCCGGCTCTGCGCAAACATCCATTATTCTGCCTTGGTCAACTATCATCATGCATTGTCCGTCTGCAACGGCTATTCCGCTTCCGTTGGAAATAATATTGTCGTTGCCTTGGTTCGCGCTTTTGCGGTTCTTGTCGTGACGGCGTTGCCCTTTCGTTACAAGCACCGTTTCCGCCATTGCGTCCTGATAAAAAAACTCCAGCCATTGGTCGCTTAATGTACTGCCTACCGCGTTCATTCCTGCCCTAATCAATCCCATATGTATTGCCCCTTTTCAAATGTAATTACTTGCAGTATACGTTTTTTATTCAAGCCCCGCAAGCCTATCTTCTGCGGGCGAACAGTTCAAAAATTACGCTCCAAGTGTTGCCGTTGTCGGTGCTTGTTCGGTTTTGCCAGTGGAAAGAGTTTGGCGTGATATCCGAAAAAACCCACTGCGTTAAGCTTGCGGTATCACTTTTGTTTGTTACGATAATTTGCTCGCCGACTTGCTTTGCTTCCAGCACGGTCATGGTTCCGAACAAACCGTATGCGCAATTCCAAGAATCGGTTTGAGGGTTGTAAAAGCGCACGGTTGTGCCGTACTCACCGTCGGGGTTTGGGTTGCGTGCCTGCTCTGCCCGCGACGGGCAAATGAAAACATCTTGTATTGCCGTGCCGTCAAGTATCCACGAAAACAGCCATTCGCCGGGTACGCGCCACTCGTCGGGCGTATCTTTTGCAAACACGCCGTCAAATTCCCATTCGCCGATAAATTGCCCGAACAGGTTTAATTTTTCCCGCAGGTCTTTTCTTGCGGCGTCCGAAATTAGGGCATTGTAAAAATTTTCTTTCATCATAACTACACCCTTTGCGCAAACTGTCTTTGGATATCTCTGTCCTGCGTTTTTTTGGCGATGGCTTCGCGTTTGTCGTAGAGTTTTTTGCCCTTGGCAAGGGCGATGTCGATTTTCACGTAACAGCGCGAAAAATACGCCTTGATTGGCACAATAGTGTATCCGTTTTGGGTAATGCCTGCGCGAAGTTTGTTTATCTCTTTGCGGTTTAAAAGAAGCCGCCGCCGCCGCACGGGGTCTGAATTAAAGATGTTGCCGTGGGTGTACGGCGAAATATGCATTCCCTCAATGAATGCAGAGCCGCCTTCTATTCTAATGAAGCTTTCTTTCAGATTGCACCGCCCCAATCGCATGGATTTCACTTCCGTGCCCGAAAGCGCGATTCCCGCTTGGAAAGTTTCTTCAATAAAATATTCATGATACGCTTTTTTATTTTGCGCAATTAATTTTTGTGAATGTTCTTTCATTTTCGCACCGCCTTTGTGGTAAATTATATATGTAATCAAACTGTAATGGAAGGGGCAATACCGTGAATAAATACAAAATCGGATTTTTCGTGTTGCTTGGGCTTTTGGGTTTCACCATGTACGCCAACTATGATTACCGAGTTTTCAAAGCATTAATTGCGCAGAATTATATGCCCAAGGACGCGCTTGAAGAACTTTATTCGCGGCATATAGCGGCGGAAAACAGGCGCGGATTTTCCCGCGATTTCGACCGAATGGTAATTGCGGTGGTAACTTCGGAGCTATCCGAGATATCGCAAGACCAATACACGTATCTGTACGCGCCGCAAGAATTTCAGGCGTCCGTTGCGGCAGACCGCGCCGCCGCAAGAACGGCAAAGTTCTACGCGCTGGACGAAAACACGGCGTACTTGTATATCCCAAACATCTCGCGCCTTACGAGAATGTTTGTTCACACCAACCGCGAAGAACTGGCGCAGTTCAGCAATCTTGTGCTGGATTTGCGCGGAAATTACGGCGGCTGGCTTTCGGAATTTCACAGAATCGCAGACCTGTTTGTGCCGAACGGCGCGGTAATCAGCCACGAAATAACGCGCCACTCGATGCTTACCCGTGCGGTAACATCAACCAATGACGCGTTTTTTGACTTCGACCAAATAATCATCCTGCAAAACAGAAACACCGCAAGCGCGGCAGAAGGCTTAATCATGGCACTTTCCGAACACTTGCCCAATGTCACAACCATAGGTCAAACAAGCTTTGGCAAGGGAACGGGACAGGTGACGCTTCCGCTAACGGGCGGCTCTGCCGTTCGCGCAACCATTTTGCAAGTACTGGGTCCCGTGCGCCAAGATATCCACAACGTAGGACTCGCGCCCGATATCGAAATTGATATCGCCGCAGATTTTATTGCAGAAGCACTGGCGCAAATCCAACCCTTTTCGCCGTAACAAAAACACCCCCTTTGCACAACTGCAAGCCATACTTGCAATAGTGCGAAGGGGGATGTTTTTACGATACATATACACTTGCGAATGATGTAAAGATATGTTAAAATTTGCGGGCGACGGTCGAGATAGAAAGACCGCAATACCCGTGACGTGCGACCAAACACGTACCGGGGAGAGTAGATGATACCAAACATCACCTACAAACACAGGGTTTTACCCTGCTAATGCGGCACTCGCAAGTATACAAAATTTCCTGCCTTTCTTCAAGCACGTTCAAGAGTTGAAGGGGTATTTTTCGGATTTTTTTTGCGTTTGCTGTAGCGTTTCGTATGTAATTAACGAGCGTGTAGGTGTCGGCGGTTTTTCCGTCTTCATCCTACGCGCCTTTTTATTTCGTCCGACTCGCTTTTTTTAACTCATACATTAGGAGGAACCATCCCATGAATAAATACCACGAAGAATGCACCCTTGGCTGTTGCGTATTCAATTACAATTTCCGTTGCACAATTCCAAACCCACCCACCGTCGGGCAAGGCGACCAAAAAGAATGTATGCTGGTTTGGCTAACCACGCCGTTTTTTTCCGGCGCAAGTTTTCTAAAATGTGAAACGGAACTTTGCATTTACAACCAAAACAAAACCTGCAACTTGGAAAATCTGCCGACCATAAACGAATCAGGCACCTGCGAATCCTTTGAATATGTAACCCTCGACCAAAAAACCCTGCAATCCGCAAAATCCCAAATCCACGAACAACGCGCCGCCCAATAGCCCCCACTCCATAGGCAATTTGATTTCTGTGTTCAAAGTCTAATTAGTATTGACAAAAGTAACCATATATCGTAAAACGTGGAAGGGTCTGCAAAAATATGCACATAGTGCAAAAAAAAGGAGATAAAGAATATGTACAGGAATTTCAAAAAGGTTTTATGTGTTTTAATGGTGTTTGTTATTGCAATGGGTACGCTTTCTGTGGGTGCAACTCCTCCTCCCGGAGGGATGGCTGTAACGGTTGTTGCAGAGCAAACGGCACCCGGTTCATCAACAGCCGTGGTAAGACTGTATATCGAAACTGATTTTACAATGTATGGTATGTGGTTTTCTATTCCTTACCAAAGCAACCATTTTACCTTTGTAAATGGCGCACCTAATAGGGCGGGTAATTGGGGGCATATGTTCCCTCCGTTTAGTTTTGAAAATGAAGTATGGCAGCATACCGAAAAACACAACGTATTTATGCCAATGCAAGATGGCTTGTTCTGGACAGGGACGTTCGCTATCGACCCTTCGATTGCAAACGGAACCCGGATTGGGGGATTTGATTTCTTTGCAGACCCCTGTTGTTGTCTTGGAACAGGATTCACTGTAAATCGTGACAGTGCGTACTTCAATTTAATCAGGAATTAACACGTCGTTGTACACACCGCAGACCTCGTATGCTTTATATCAGCTTCAACAGCCCGCTTTTTTTGCGGGCGGATACATAGCAAATTTCCCCGTTTGGCATGGTGATGGTATCGTGTCCGCGCCGCAGATTGGAGATTGCATCTTCGGACAAGTTCCCGATATTAATTACGTATGATTTGTGGCAACGGAAGAACATTCCTGCGGGCAGTTCGTTTACTATTTCGTTTATCGTGCCGTAAAATTTGTAGCTGCGTTTTTTTGCATGAAGAAGGATTAATTTAGAACTTGACGAGTCTGTTTCAAAGAAAAGGATATCATCAAATGCGCAAGAGATTCTGCCGCCGCCCTGTTCCTTGAAAATGAAATTGCCGCTTTGTGCGCGAGAGACGTGTTTGTCATAGGAGTCTGCAATGCATTCGCAAATTTGGCGGCGCATTATGCTTTCGTCTGCTTTTTGGATATAGGCGAGGGCTTCAAGTTTGTATTCAAATGTAAGGGGCAAAAAGTCGGGGCTGGTTGCCAAAAATACGATAAAACCGCGTGGGTCGTGCTTGCGGATTAGCCGTGCGGCTTCCAGTCCTTTTGCGTCGGACGCGTCCCATTCGCCCTGTTCCAGTTCCAAAAAATACAGACCGTCGGATTTGGTTTTTTCTATGAACCCGATAATTTTGTCGGGGTCGCTTGTACATATTAAAACTTCCATATCAAATTTTTGCGCGGCTATGTGATTACGCACGGTTTTTAACACGTTCTCCATAAATCCGCGGCTGTTTCCATACAAAAAAACAGAAAGCATAAATGTACCCTCCAAGTTTGGCGCATCCATGCGTTCCGTTCTTCCTTCAATTATATATCGGGCGTTTGGAAAGATTTTTTTAGCCTTTTGCGCGTATTTTCCGTAACCGTATTTATTTTATACGCTTACGGAAAATCCATTGCAAAATTTGCGCATTCGCCCGATATTATTATAGACGATTCCGTTGAAAATGGGTTCATCCATCGTGGCAAAATCGCCCGAAAACGCTCTGTTCGCGTTTTCGGGTGCCACTCGGGTTCACCTTTTTCAACTGAAATCGCTATATTAGAGGTGATTAACATGGTAAACAATGTGACACAAATTGCGGGCAAACTTTTGGCAAGCACTAATGCAAAACGAACATCATTACAGGCTTTTCAAATCCCGCAAGACGTTGGTATATCAAACGCAGGGCTTAAAAATGAGCCGCTTCTTTCTGTGGGGTTTCGTGTGCCAAACGGCGGCTGGATGACTGTCAACGTTTTTAAGGCAGAAAATTTTTGCGAAGAAAATCCCGTAATGCTTGTGAAAGGCACGAACGTTTGCGGCACTCCGTTTGAAAAAGAAGTAAACATACGCGGCATAGACCCGCAAAACGCTTCCTTTGTTGAATTGCTTGCATTCGACGGCTACTCCACCGCAAACGGAAGACCCTCGCAGACCGCAAGAATAGCCGCCCGCGCTTTGCTAATGCAAGAGCTGAACGGCAAAGAGTTTTCCGAATTTAACGCATTCACGCAAATGGATTCCGTAGGCGCATTAAAAGACCTCTTGGAAAGCCTGCGCAAAAACCAAAACTACGAAACCCTCTTATGGGCAAACGAGAATCTTGAATACTTTTTCAAGCATTTTGATATAGAAAGGTAGTGGCAAAATGATTAACTGCAACTACACAGGCGGCGACCAATTCGCAGGGCGTTTGCATCCGCCGATTAGCAAAACCCACTTAAACGCCGCCACACTTGAAAAAGCGGCAAAATTCAAGGAATTAACAGGCCGTGAAATTGTAGTTGAAAAGGACAGTTACGGAAATTTAATCACCATAACTAATCCTAACTCTACGCAACGGTTTGGCTTTTTTGTAGATTTTTTCCGCGTTGGTTTGAATTCGGGAACGGAGTGTTTTAATACAAATATCGAAAATATTTCCCGAAGATATGCCGAACTGCGGGACGAACTTCTGGCGCGGTACGGCGATAACGAAGACGAACTGTATGCGCAAATGGGCGAATTGAACCAAGCGTTTGAAACGGCACTGCACAACACATTGCTGTTGCTTGCCCCAATGTCGCAAGAAGATTTGACCGTCAGCATCAATTCGTCGGCGTCCGCAGAAGAAGCGGAGGAAGAATCCGTTACGGAAATTTTGCACCAAAGCAAAACAAGAAGCATGAACCTATTTTTTGAAACGTTCATAAAAAGTATTCAGCACGAGGATTTTGAAACGGCATTTTCAAATGCCATAAACGCGAAAGAGGGGGAACGTAATGATTAACAATATCGGTATAGGGGGCAGTTCGTATCGTCCCGAATGGAACAGGATGGACTCGTCCGCACTAAATTGCAGAGAACAGGAAATTTTCAGCCAAATAAAAAACCGTGTAGCATCTGCACTGGGCGTGCCTGTAAAACTCTACGATGGCGGTCCGCAGGAAACAGCACGGGGAACGCGATTGTTTCTAAATGGCTTTGCAAGCAGTAGCGGAAACAGCCCTTTTATCATAAGCCAAGAGATGCTTAACGCGCTTGCGCAAAATGAATACGATTACCGCGAGTTTATGCAAGGGCTTGAGCAAAGTATCACGAATCAAATAAAAAACAGAGAAGCCAAACGAAGCACAGAAAGCTACACTGCCGAAAGAGAGGCAGAGCGCAGAAGCCGCCAAATCAAGGACGAGTTGATGTCTGTTTTGGATTTTTGGAATGAAAACAGCAACGATTCTTGGACACATCTTGGGCAAGGGCAAGCGGTTCAGCAAAAAATTATCGGCAACGAAAATTAGGGGGACGCTATGAATATCTTTAGTATTTCTGCCGAAAAAGCAAACTATGTACCGCAAAAAATTAACGCGACAGCGACAAACATACAGGGGAAAAGCGAGCCAAGTTTTTCAACCTCAAATGCTGAAAAACCTCAAGAGGAAGTACATCGACCCGACACTAATCCGGCAAGATGCAGAAGTTACAGGCTGTTTCTTGGGCGGGGTACGCCCGAACTTATTTTTAGTAAAACTATCGACCGCTTGGCAAAAATTCACGACAAACTTGGTTTAGACTGGCAACCGCCTGATTTCATTAATGGCCGTACAGAATTTGAGCCATACATGGAACTGGACAAACTTTTTGATACGTTCACGTTTAACAAGCCGCTTGTTCAATTATTTACGAATGGCATTCAAATGTTTACGAGTGATTTTGTAGGCAGCAGACTTGTATTAAACTGCACTTTTTCGCAAATGGATGCATCGGCTTATCGTCTGGCGGCAATGTTAGCAGATGCCCGTTCAAGACTTGACACCGAGGGTTTAGCAGAAAAGCTGGAAGCCGCGAATTTGCCGGAGGGCATCGACATGGAGTTGCTTTTGGAAACCCTTTCACATTTAGCAACAGAGGGTTTGAAGAAGGCTGAAGAATTTGTTGAATCGAGAATCCAAAGCGAAGCCAAAATATTTGCCAAGCGTAAGTTTAACATTTTGGTGGATTACGATTCGCGAGACACAAACAGCAAAGAATTTCTCGCAAAATTTGAGCCTTTCAAAAAAACAGTAGAGCAACTGTTGCGGGAAAACATAGAGCTTGCGGGAAATATCATTGGTGAAATGGGCATTGGCAAATTTACGGAATTCTTTAGCATCAATATAGTTCCCGCGAGAATTTTTAACGCTCTTCAGGTTGAAAATTTCCTTAAAGAACTCCCGCCTCTTGATAGCCCCGTAACTCTTAATTTATCAGGAAAAGAATTTACAAGGGGCGAACTTGAACAAAGGATTGACCAAATTAAAAGAATAGAAAGCAGGCGATAAGCATGAACATATTTGGTATTTCTGCCGAAAAGGCAAACTATGTACCGCAAAAAATCAACGCGACATCGGTAAGCCCGAATCAGGAAAACCCCCACGGCGCAACGGCAAAAGAAATTGCAAACGGGATTCTTGACCGCAAGCTTTCTGCGGCAATTCCGTTAGAGTTGGGGCTGGGCATTGCGGACGCGAAACGCACGGGCAATACAGAAATGCTAACTCGCGGAATGGACTCGTTTAACAATTTGTGGGGCAGTACGCTTCTGCGGCTTCAAGATGAGGCGGAAGAAGGCTCGCTAATGCTCAAGCTCATAAACGAACGGCTTGCCGAATTTAAAAAGGAATTTGGCGAACCAATCCCAAATTACACCCCGTTTATTCCGCCAAACACAGGAAGCATAGTAGACGGCGGCATGGCTCAATTAGAATTGGGGGATGCAAACGAAATTCCCCTCACCCTTCAAGAATTGGCTTTTGCAAAGGCTTTCAAAATTTATGAGAAACGCAACGAAGGTTTGCGCATGATGCTGGCGGCAATGGAAAGCGGCGATGAGGCGAAAAAGGCAGAAGCCCGCGAACTTAGAGCAGAAGCGCGCCGCCTGCAACAGGAACACTCGGAGCTGTTCAGCCCCGGTTTTTGGGGCGAATTCTTCTATGCCCTGCACGGGAAAGAGCCGCTTACTATACTTGACCCCAACTCCTTCACAGAATCCCGCGCACGGCACGGCAAAACGTTCCAAGACCTGCCGCAGGGCGGTTTCAGTTTCAGCGAGTTTGCCAACGCCTTGCTAATCGGCATGGGCAGTAAAATTCCTATGGGGCATTTTAATTTGCACGTGTATGACAATACCGTGGGTGCGTTCCAAAACCACGTGAGCCGCCCAAGCATAGACAACGACGGGCGTGTGCGTTCCGTTTATACGCAAGCGTTAAATTGGTTGCTTCACGCATCGCAAACAGGAAACTCCAGCCTAAACACAAGCCATAGCCCCTTCAACAATGACAGCGAACTTAACCGCAATGTGCTTTCGCTTCTGGAAAAAATGGGAGTGGACACAAGCCGCGAGTTTTCCATAAACGGCACAACATTCCATGTGCGCAACGGTCGTGTAGAAACGCAAGGATACACGCCATTCGTAAACCCCAACCCCGTGCGCGAGTACATCGGCGCAGAGGGTATGCGCAAATTGCTTGCGAGGGCAATGTCACAAAGTTGACAAAATGACACGCGTGTCATAAAATGACATTGGCGTCACTGACGCTTGTGTCATTTTTTTATTTGAAAAGGGTGATTTTTATTTCAAAAACGCATCGCGAAAGACAAAGCAAAATAAAAGTAAAAAAGATTTTGGACGCGGCGCGGCAAGTTTTTTGCCGCAAGGGTTTTGTGGCGGTAACAATGCAGGATATCATAGACGAGTGCGGCATTTCTCGCGGGGGGATATATCTGTATTTTGCGTCGGTAGACGAAATTTTTTTAGAGGTAATGAAGCACCGCAACAAAGAAAGATTTTCAGAAGTAAATACGGCGGTGCAAGGGCTTGAACCCTTCGGGAAAGTTCTTGCGGATTATTTTGCGCGGCAAAAGGAAAGGCTCTTAAATTTTGAAAACAGCCTGTTCCGCGCATACTGCGAGTACATTTTTTCCAAACCAAAGCCCGCGGTTCAGGCGTTCCGCGATATTCAGTTTGCGCAATTGCAACGAACAATTGTATCCATTTTGCAATTAGGCGTTGGCGACAACAAGAAAATTCACCGCTTGGCAAATCATTTTATAGTGGTAATTGACGGGCTTAGTGTGCTTGCGCTGGCAGAAGCCCTTACAGAAGACTTGATAGACGGGCAATTTGAAATTCTAAAAGAGCTAATCCAAAAGGAGAATGAAAATGCAGACTAGGCAGACGACAGGCATTGCAATCATGATTGCAATAGTAATTTTATTGCAGGTTTTTGCAACGGCGGTAAACTTTGTAACGCCGGGAACAATTCCAATCGCGCTGGTGCTTCCGCCTATTATAATTGGGGCGGCTATGTATGGCGTACAGGCTGGCATGATTTTGGGCTTTAGTTTTGGGCTAATTGTGTTGGGCAGCGGAATTTTCGGCATTGCACCAACCTCCGCAATGATGTGGAGCGTAAGCCCCGTTATCATGACAGTGGGTACACTTGGCAGGGGCGTGGCGGTCGGATTTACCGCAGGCATTTTGTATAAACTGTGGGAACAGCGCAGTACATTTGTTGGCGTGCTTTTTGCCGCCGTTGCTGTGCCGCTTGTTAATACCGCCATTTTTGCGGTGGTGTTTTATCTGTTCATCGAAGTGCTTGTGGAAGAAGGCCCCGGGCAAACCGTTTTGCACTATGCTTCGGCTTTCATTATAGGCGTCAATTTCGTGATGGAATTGGTTTTTAACATCGTGCTGGCATCCGCAATTGTGCGGATAATCGAAGCCGTGAAAAGACAGCGGCAGTAACAACAAGACGCCCCCGACGGATTGAAAAATAAAATCCGACAGGGGCGTTTTAAAGTTTTTGTTCAAACTTTTTTCAAAAAGTTTGCGGGGGTTCGGGGACGGAGTCCCCGAGGTCTTCCTACATATCTTCCTGAATATCCTCGTCTGTTACAGGTTCGATTTTTGCAATGGAAACTTCGTATGCGGTTTTTTCCAAAACGGTAACATCGTCCAGCTTTTTCTGATATTGGCGGCTTTGCTTTCTGCCCCACAGGCGAATTCGGTCGCCTACTTGCAGCTTGCTTGCGTAACGTGCATTCCGACCCCATGCGATACACGGTATGTAATCGGATTTATTGTACGAACGGTTTACTGCGATAAGAAGGTCTGCAATTTCGCGTCCGAAAGGGGTTGTGCGATAGATTGCGGGTTTGCACAGATAGCCGTCTAAAAAAACGTCGTTTGGGTTTTCGGCGGGTACGGACTCCAAAAAAGTGATATCCCGTGCAAAAACCGTGAGAATAAGTTTGTTTTTCTTGTCGGCCTCTACATAACTGTTGTACGAACGAATTTGACCGGTAATGTGTACGGCTTGCCCCGGTTGCATTTTTTCTTTTTCAACAATTCGCTCGCTGATTGTTACGGGCAGAACATCATTTTGGCCGCTTAAACGCCCAACCTCGACGTCAAAACGCCAAAAGCCCTCCCCGTAAATTTCGTGGCTGAATGTAAATTCTGAAAGAATACGCCCGCCGATTTCAATAAAATTGTTAGTGTTTTCCATAGTTCCCCGTCCTCTCTTTGGTGGTGGTTCACTGAAAACGCAATATACGCGTAGTATAACATATTCTGCTTAATTTGTATTTAGAACAACCCACGCCGCCGCCGCGCCGAGTATAGACATCGAATCTTCGCCCAACGACGAACGCGCCGCAAATTCTCGCGGTTCGCGCTCCGCACCGTCTATGCCCGTGAACCCGCGCTGTATACAAACCTGCACCCCGTCGTTTGTAACACTCGACGCCGTTATACACGCACGATTGTTAAATCCATATGTGATTAACCGCGCTTTGCTTTGCGAAAGCAACGGAAAAATAGCCCTGTCGTCCGCGTTCACAATCAAAAAATCGTCACTGCCCAACTGCGGCAAAATAGCCGTGATTACAGGTGACGCTTCTGTTGCAACAAGCACGTTAATCTTTGGGGCAAGCGGTTGACGGTCTGTAATATGGTAACAACTTGCAGCACCTTGGCTCATCCGCAAAAACGCCCGCGTCATTTCACGGCCGTCATACCCTACAATTCCTACTGCCGGCATCTCTTTTAACATTCGCTTAACGCCCCCAAAAAGTTTTTTCATTAAAGTTATTTATAAGCAAATGTGCGCAAGAATATTCTGCAAATTTTTGGAAGAATCGGAGATGGTGCAATGGATACCAACGCCCTGCCAACAAAAAGAAACCTTCTTGCCGCAAAGCAAAAACTCACCCTTGCGCAAAAAGGTCATGGTTTACTTGAACTGAAACTTACCGTACTTATCCGCGAAAAAAAATGCATTGAGAAATCCGCAACCCAATTGCGCGAAGAACTGCAACATCTTCGCACCACGGCACAACGCACCCGCGCCATAGCCGAGACGGAATGCGGCGCAGAGACAGTTGACGGACTTGCGCTTTTGTTTAGCGAAGCCAACCCCGTCCCGTACAAGCTAAACGAAACCTGCGCCGCCTTCGACGAAGCATTTTTTGCACTGGCTCAAGTCCTCGCCGCCGAAAAAAAACTGGCAGAACTGGATGCCGCCCTAACAGCCCTAAACAACCGAATAAACCGTACAAAAAAACGCGCCGCCGCCCTAAACAACATAGTAATCCCAACCCACCAAACCCGCATAAAATTCATCACAGAGCGGCTGGAAGAACACGAACGTGACGAAATGATACGCCTAAAGTCCGCATCACGAATAGGAAAACAGACAGTTACACATCACAAAAATGCAAACAGAGAGTAACGGTAGAACATCACCATCATCCGGCACACTGCTTCATCAACTCGTCAAGGCGTTGATGAGATACATTTGCTTCCTTTGCCATGTTCTCAATAATAGAAAACGGTATCTTGCTTCGTATTGCCACTGATATTGTTTTTTCCGCTCCCTCTGCTTTGCCCTCTGCTTTGCCCTCTGCTTTGCCCTTGGCTTCAAGCTGTTTATCATAGTCCAAAAAGTCTTTGTAGAACATGATGTAATCCTCCTTTTCGATAAAGCCCTTCATATGGTTGTGTTCCATGCATTGCTCCCTTGCTTTTTTGAAGGCTTCTTCGTTTGAAAGCCCCGCGTTTATGCCATCATCGTACACCTTGTAGAAAAACGAATACCCCGCCAAGGCGTTGCCGGGCTTCGTATCTTCCAAATTTTCAAAGCGTATATCCACAATATTCACTGTCGCATCAATTTTTAAGCCTTCATGTTCGATGCGAAATATGGAAACGTTTTTCTTCAACGGCTTTGTTCCGTTGTAGGCTACATAAAATTCCGGCACAGGCAGATTTTGTATTTTTGATTCTCCGAAGATGTTTACATCGTTTTTCTTTAGCCAAAGCTGTAACAACTCTACGTAATACAAAAACAGACGAAAAGCCATATTCGGGTTGATTGTGGATTGATGCTCCACCAAAATTATTATGCGGTTATCCTTTGTTATAAAAGAAACATCATTGCGCCGCACACGCAAGGCTACCGCAGAATCCAAGTCGAACGGCTCTATATCCTCGGCGGAAACATCAGCTTTTCTGCAATGCCGCAACAAATACAAAAAATTCTCCGTAGTTTTAAAAAACAACCTAAACAGCGTGTCTTTATGTCGCTTTTTTAGGTTGCTTTGTGTGTTTGCATCCATACACCCACCCTTTTTTAAACATTATATCATAGTTGCGAATGCTGTAAATATATGCTAAAATTTTCGTGAGTCGGTCAATATTTGAAAGACCGCAAGACCCGCGACGCGTTTGGCGACACGTTCGGGGAGAGTAGATGATACCTTACCATCACCTACAAACGCAGGGTTTAATCCCAGCTAATGCGGCATTCGCAAGTATACAAAATTTCCTGCCTTTCTTCAAGTGTATCCAAGAGTTGAGAGGGCTTTTTTCGGATTTTTTTGCGTCTGTTGTATGTAACGTTCGATTAAGTACTAACGAGCGTGTAGGTGTAGACGGTTTTTTTCGTCTTCATCCTACGCGCCTTTTTTGTTTCGACCGACTCATTAGACCTCCTCGGAAACCAATCAACCCCGACTTTTCGGGGAGGTCTATTTTTAAAAAAGGAGCGAATCACATGAACAAATGTCACGAAGACTGCACCCTTGGCTGTTGCGTATTCAATTACAACTTCCGTTGCACACTGCCAAACCCGCCCATGGTTGGGCAGGACGGCAAAAAAGAATGTATGCTTATTTGGCTAACCACGCCGTTTTTTTCAGGCGCGAATTTTCTCAAATGCGAGACAGAGATTTGCATTTACAACGAAAATAAAACCTGCAACTTGGAAAATCCGCCGTCAATAGGCGAGTGCGGCATATGCGAATCCTTTGAACTCGTAACTGTTGACGAACAAACCCTGCAAACCGCAAAAAACTTCATCCGCGAACAACGCGCCGCACAATATGCAAGCTGGACGAAAACCATACCTGCAAAATAGTGACTATCTTTTTAAGTTTCCCTTTCTCCACTCTGACAGCGTCATTTCCGCACTAAAACCCAAAAGACCGCGGAAAGAAGAAAGCATTATTAAAACTTCTTCCGCTCTTGAATTTGGTAACTCTAAAGTAAGACCAGCTGCCCATAGTCGCACATACAGGTCTTCATGGTCATACAGACTTTGGAGTTCTTCCAGTCGATTGGCCTCCTTAAGTTTAGAGCAAATAGAGTCTATTATCTTGTATTGTACAGTCGCTTTTTCACTGTTCCCCTCTTCTTCGGCCTCGCCTCTGGCGACACAGGCAGCTACAAACCTTTCAAGTTCACTGTTCATCTTTCATGCTCCTCACTTTGCCATATGCAAAATCATACTCTTGACAACGAAAAAAAACGTCAACTACAGGAAATAGAAAATCTTTTATAAATTTTGAAAGACTTGAAAACAAGACAGATGAACCGTCCCCTTGTCACCTGTTATTCTGCTTTTAGCCTAGATATAAGCTCGTTAAATGTTTCGCATACAGGCAAAATCGCTTCCTCTGGGTTAGTATCAGCGATTTCGTGATCCCAAAAAACAATTGTTGGAATATTGTTTTTTGTTTTACGATAATCAAAGCAAATATAATTGCCAAAAGGATCATCAGCAAACGGATATACATAACGCACCAATCTATCTTTGATGTCATTGTATACGTCCAAGATATAGTTATTCTCATCCGGGTTGAAATTTAACAAACTATTAAATACAGCTTCATGATATCCCTCAAAGCTGTAAATTTGCATACTGGGATTGCCGCCATGATTGTTTTTTATGCAATCTATAAAGTCGTCAGGAAACTTAACGTGCAAATAAGATTCTACAATTGAAATACTATCTTCACTTGTCGGAGCACGAGAAAACAGCCATTTTATGTTATTGTTCATTTAACAACATCCTTTCTTTACAATACAGATGAACCGTCCCTTTGTCACCGCCTTAAGATTCGAGACTATATATTTTAACAGCTTTGTCAGAGCCATCTTCAAAAACATAAACTCTTTCGCATTTTGGACACTTCCACACATCATAAACAGGTAATGGAATTTTCCATGTCTCTATTGTATCATTTTCCAAAATGGCATCCCATTCCTTATCCGTGTAAACCCACAATTCTATATCATTTGGTGCCATTGAATTTGACAATAATTCACCGCATTTGCATTCCATCCGCGCCATATCATCTACCTCCATTGAGAAAATCAACAGTTGTAAAAATCCGCCCTGTTTGGGCAAAAATCAATCCTCCTAAACCTTTTCTTCTTCCACAATTTCCATTGCCTTTTTAAACGCCAAAGCCAAAGCACCTTTTTCAACAGGTCTAAACTTGCTGTGTAGCGTAATCGCAATTGAGATGCCATTGTCATTTTCATATGCATTCTAAAGTAATATTGTCGCGACTTCAAGAATAATAAAGCCGCGCAATTTTGCGCGGCTTTAAATTTTAGTCAATCAGAACACGTAACATCCGTGCGGCTTCTGCGCGGGTGATGGTGTGGTTGGTGTGGGGAGTGAGGTCGAGGGCGGCGTAGTTGTAAAGGACGGCGGCGAAGTGTGCTTGTGTTATGGGGGCGTTGGGACGAAATGTGCCGTCTGTGAAGCCGCGAGCAATGCCGTTTGCGCGTGCCCAGCGTGCGGCATTTGTGTACCAGCGCGCGGGCGATACGTCGGAAAAGTCGGGGCTGTGTGTGATGGGTGTGTCATTCAGACGCCATAGTATGTGGATTAGCATTGCGCGGGAAAGATTTGTGTCGGGGGCGAAAACGCCGTGTGCAGTGCCTGTCATAAGCCCGCGTGTGTACATGGCTTTTGCGTATTGGTAGAACCAATCGGTTTCGGAAATATCTGCGAAGGGGTTTGCCCATGTTTGGTATGCTTCGGGGGTAGGCGTTTCGGGAAGGGGGGCTTGCGCGGGTTCGGTGTATCGGGTGGGTTCTTCTGTGTCGTATGGGGGTTCTTCTTCCGCGGGAGTTTCTTCTTCCGTAAGGTCTTCGTATTCGTATTCTTCTTCGTCTTCTTCGTACTCGTCTTCGGAAACGAGCGGGGTATCGCCGCCGGTGTACAGCCACTCTACCCTGTAATTATTTCGCAGAGTGAAAGTGTCGGCTGCCCTTGCGGGAAAAACGCCGTTTACGCTGTAAGTCCAGCCCGACGCGGGGCCGTGGTCGAACTCTGCCAAGCCGCCGATGCTGTATACATATGCCCTGCGCGAACCGATTGCAAGCCCTGTTCTGCGAAGGAGCGAGTATGCGGTTTCGTTGTGGTTGAGGTCGAAATAGCCTTCAAAAAACAGCGCGGTTTCGCCTGCGCGGGCGTAATCGTTGCGCACACTTATGAATGCTCTGCCCGTTGACGGAAACCAATCCTGCGGCGGGCGCGGGCGGCGGCGCGGCGGCGGTTGGGTTTCGGCTTCTTCGCCCGCGTCGCTCATATCGTACAGCGTGTTCATGCCGTTTACGTGCCGATAAAACGCAACCAAGGCGTAGGCGGCTTGCTCTGTACTCATTGCGTTTACGATTGGCTCGCCCGTTTCCCAATCAAAGAAGAAAAACCCGCCCGTTTCTTGGCAGAAGAAATTTAGAATTTCGGCGGCGTGTTCTTCCGCGCAACGCCCGATTGAAGTAAGGGCAACTATGACCTGCGCAAAATCTTCCGCACCGAAAAAGAATTGTTCCGATATCCAGTCAAGCCCCGCATTTATTGCGGCGGCGGCGTTTTCGTGCGTTTCGTAATACGGCGCAAGTGCCTGAATTGCCATTGCCGTCAAATCCACAGACGGCCAATCGCCCCATTCGCTTACCCACGCCCACGCGCCGTCCTCGCCCTGCGCCGCAAGAATTGACTCCATAAAGCGTTCTTGCTCTCCTTCGTAAGGGCGAGAATTTAGGGCAATAAGCGCGTAAATATCCGCCGTAATGCCTTGGCTGTGGTTGGGTCTTTCCTCCACTGGGGTAAAATAGCGGAACGGCGCAAGTAAATCGGTTTCGTTGAAGTCGCTTGCGTCCACGTCCAGCGCGGTTAGTGCAAGTGTTACACGCTGAAAGCACGTCCAGTTTGTGAGGGTTTCGATTTCGTCTGCCACGTTTGACAAATATGCTTCAAACCATTCGTCTGCGGCGATATTGGCGCGGGCAAGCGCGATTACCGCCCATTCATCGCCCACGGACGGGTTTGGCGAATTTTCTTTCAACCAACCAAGCGCGTCTGCCAACGCATACTGCCATGTAACGGGCGTTTCGTCTTCCGTTTCTTCTTCGGGGGGCAATTCCGCCGACAGCGCGGCAGGTGAAATTCCCCCCGCAAATGCAAACCCGTGCGGCGTTTCCGCCCCTTCATTCCCTGCCGAAATGACTGCGGGCAAAAGCCCAAAAGCCATAACCACGGCAAGAAAAACTGCAAGTAATTTTGTTTTACGCATTGTAAAACTCCTCTCGTTTTGTAAATCGCGTTGCAAATAAAAAAAGCACGTCCGTCAAAGAAACGTGTCTTAAAAAAGGGTATGTAAAACCGACCCTAAGTCCTTAACACATTGCTCCGTTCGGGGAAACAACGAAGTGCCACGGCGTATCTGACTTATCGCTTCGGCAGTAAACAGCCAAAGCGCATCACAGTGACCCGCTCGCAGGGAATCGCACCCTATTCCGCCCCAAGAAATTCTTGGTAGTGGCACCTAATATGCTTTTGAAAAATACTACACGAAAACATCCGAGATTGCAAACTATTGAAAGCGCACCTATGGTAGGCTATAATACAAAAGTCTAAGAATTATTCCGAAAGTTGGTTGCGTATGAATTCTGTATTTGAGCATCACGATGCCCTGCTGATTGAGAATAAGAAGCTTAAAGAAGAGAACCGCCTACTTAAAAAGAAAGTAAAAACTTCGGACGCGGACATTAGCAATGCGCTGGAAGCGGCAAAGCAAGCAAACCTGTCCAAGTCTAAATTTTTGACTACCATGAGCCACGAAATACGAACCCCTCTTAATGCAATCATAGGGATATCGGATATTGAACTGTTAAACAAAAAAGCTACCAGAGGCGCGAAAGACGCGTTTGGAAAAATAAATAATTCAGGCAAATTGTTGCTGGGTATTATTAACGATATCTTAGACCTTGCAGAGTTGGAATCGGGCAAGATGGAAATAATGCCCGAAAAATACGATACCGCCGCCATGATAAATGACATAACGCAGTTTAACTTACTTAAAATGGGTGAAAAAGAACTTGACCTAATCGTAAAAGTGCCCGAAACTTTGCCCGCGTCACTGTGCGGGGACGAGCTTCGCATACGGCAAGTGCTTAACAATATGCTTTCCAACGCCATAAATTTCACACAGCAAGGCAGTGTTACTTTTGAAATTGATTTCAAAACGCGGAATTACGGCGGAGCGATTATCTTCAGAATAAAAGACACGGGGCAGGGTATGTCCCGCGAGCAACTTATTGCTTTGCACGAGCAAAACTCTATTTTCAACCGTGTAGAAAACCGCACTACAGAAGGCGCGGGCATGGGCATTAGTCTTTCCGTTAAAATTGTGGAAATGATGGATGGCATGATAGACGTGGAAAGCGAGCCGGGCGAAGGCACCACGGTTACAATATATCTGCCGCAAAGCAAAGTAGAGGGCGACACCGCAACCATAGGCGCGGCAACGGCGGAAAGCCTTAAAAATCTCAAGTTTACGGGTGCGGAAAAAGCAAAGCTGGAACGCGCCTATATGCCATACGGAAAAGTGCTTATAGTTGACGATATGAACACCAACTTATTTGTGGCGCAAGGCCTTATGAAACCATACGGGCTTACCATTGAAACTGCCATAAGCGGTTTTGAAGCCTTGGACAAAATACGTGCGGGCGACACATATGACATCATTTTTATGGACCACATGATGCCCGAAATGGACGGCATGGAAACCACGCAACGCATTCGGGAAACAGGGTACACACGCGCAATTGTCGCGCTTACGGCAAACGCGCTTATAGGGCAAGCCGAAGAATTCATGAAAAACGGGTTCGACGGTTTCATTGCCAAACCCATTAACATAGGCCAGCTTAACGATTCGCTAAACACCCTTATCCGCGACAAGCAAACGCCCGAGGTATTAGAAAACGCAAGGCTTGAAAAAGAACGGCTGGACAGCGAAGAAGAGGACGCACCAATCGAAAACGCGGAAGCCGACACAGACACAGATGACGACCCGCTGGCTACCCTTCGCAAAATAGATATGCTGGACGTTGACCCCGCACTGGACGCAATGAGCGGTCTGCCCGATTTATATATAGACACGGTGAAACTAACCATGCGGCTGTTATCCGAACGGGTGGAAAAAATGGACAAATTCCTGCCTACAGACATTAAAGCGTTTACAATTGAAGTACACGGGCTAAAAAGTTCCATGAAAAATATCGGCGCGTCAAAACTGGGAAGCCAAGCCGCCAAGCTGGAACGCAACGCTCTGGACGGCAACCATGATTACTGCAACGAAAATTATCCGCCGTTCAAAGAGGGACTTTTAACGCTGGAGTCGCTTCTTAAAGCGGCGTTGGGCGACGACGGCGCGGAAGAAAAAGAAACCGCAGAAGTATCTTCGCTTCTGCCTGCGTTGGAAGAAGCAAAAACCGCCGCAGAAAGTTATGACCGCGATACCGCAATGGACATCATCACAAAACACGCCGCATTTTCCTACGATGAAGAGACGGACAAAACACTGCAAGAAGTTATTAACGCACTGGAAGTTTTCGATTGCACAGCGGCATTTGATAAACTGCAAGAGTTGCAAGACAAAATAAAATAAGCAGGGGGAACTTACCATGAAGGGCAAAAAGATTTTATTGGTAGACGATAACAAAACGGTAATGACAGAAAACTCGCTGAAATTCAGCGATGCGGGATACGAGGTTGCCTGTGCGTTAACCCTCATAGATGCCCATATTTTGCTGGAAAAATTTAAGCCGGACGCAATTGTGCTGGACGTTATGCTGCCCGACGGAAGCGGCTTGGAATTTATAGAAGAGCTGAAAAAAGGCGAATTTGCGGAAACACCCGTGTTGCTTCTTTCGGGGCTTGCGGAACAGGATGATATCATCCGCGGTATGCTTGCGGGCAGTGACTTTTATTTGACAAAACCGTATGAGTTTAATGTTTTGCTTGAAAAAACAAATTCTCTTGTTGCAAATCCGACTAAAAAAGGCAAAAAGTAAGGGGGCAGATAAATGCAAATCATACAGGAACACGGCAAAAAAGTAAGCATTACCCAAGAACTTAACGACGCTTTCAAATCACTAAAACACCGCGAGATGCTTCTTAAAACAATAACCCGTGCGGCAGAGGCGTTGCTTACCACCAGCGAGGAAAACACACTGCAAGCACTTATGACAAGCATGGAGGCGGTAGGCACCAGCCTTGACGTGGACAGGGTACAAATTTGGCGCAACGAAGAAGTGGATGGAGAGTTCTGTTTTGTTATGCGCTACGAATGGCTAAGCGAAGTTGGCAAAGCAAAAACAGCAGTACCGCTTGGGCTAACTTGCCCATATGACAGCGTGCCGGGCTGGTACGAAATGTTTTTGAGGGGGGATTACATAAACGGTCCCATATCCGAACTTTCACCATCCGAAGAGGCCTTTCTGGGTCATTACGAAATGGTGTCTATCGTAATTTATCCGCTGGTTCTAAACGACCATTTTATCGGTTTTTTCAGCGTGGACGACTGCCGAAAAGAGCGCGTGTTAACAGGCGCGGAAATGAACTTGGTTGCCTCTGCGGGTTTGATGTTCACCAGCGTGTTCAACCGCGCAGAACGCAGAAAGCTAAAAAACGAGCTGGATTTGGAACGCCAAAACAACAAAATTACAATGGAAAGCAACAAAGCAAAAACCAGATTTTTGGCGCGTATGAGCCACGAAATACGCACGCCAATCACCGCGATTTTGGGCATTTCGGAAATTCAGCTGTATCAAAGTTTGCCGCCCGCCATCACAGAATCCTTCGAGAAAATTCATAACTCTGCAACTTTGCTTCTGCAAATTATCAACGATATCTTAGACTTGTCTAAACTTGAAGCAGAAAAAATGAGTTTGAAAACCAAGGAATATACCCTTGCAAGCGTCATAAACGACGTAACCAATATGCATTTTGCCTTCTCGGGTGAAAAAAGCCCCACGTTTAAACTGCACGTGGACGAAAACCTACCCGCTACACTAAACGGCGACTCTTTGCGCATTAAGCAAATTTTGAGCAATTTGCTTTCCAACGCGTTTAAATATACGGAAGCGGGCCGCGTGGAAATGTTTTGGAGCAGTGAAAAAATCGAAGGCGACAACGAAAAAATACACATAGTAGTTTGCATAAAAGACTCCGGCTTAGGCATGACAAAAGAGCAACTTGCATCCCTTTCCGAAGAATACACCCGCTTTCACGAAAGCGAAAACAGGGTAATTGAAGGCACGGGGCTTGGTATGCCAATCGTGTACAGCCTTGCAAGCCTGATGAATGCAAAAATTGATTTTGAAAGTGAAGTTGGGGTTGGCACAACCGTAACTGTCCGCATACCCCAAAACGTAATCGGAGACGAGGTATTGGGCAAGGATGTCATTGCAGATTTAAGCGAGTTTAGTATCAAGCATTCCGCAAAAGGGAAAGGCAAAATTGCGCCTGAACCAATGCCATACGGCAAAGTTCTTGTTGTGGATGATATCGACGCAAACATTTATGTAATCCAAGGCTTGCTGAATTTTTACGGGCTGGATATCGAAACCTGCACAAGCGGGCAAGCTGCCATAGACAAAATATCGCAGGGCAAAATCTACGACCTTGTTTTTATGGACCAAATGATGCCCGAACTAAGCGGCACGGAAACCCTTATTCAAATACGCAGTCTGGGCTACAAAAAGCCCGTGATTATGCTAACCGCAGACGCGGTATCGGGCAAGGAAGAAGAGTACATCAACAGCGGGTTTGACGGATTTATTACAAAACCGGTTGACACACGCCACCTTAACCGCGCACTTCTTAAATTTGTGCGCGACGTGCAACCGCCCGAAGTAATTGCAGCCGCCCTCACCGCCGAAAAACCCGTACGCGCCGAAAATATCGACGACTTCCAAGACAACGAAGACCTTATCAATCGCCTGCAAAGAAGTTTTATACGCAACCACAAAAACACAATGGCAGACCTTACCGCCGCGCTTAACGAAAAAAATACCGAAGCCGCGTATTTTATCGCGCACACCATCAAGGGTTCTGCGGGAACAATAAAAGAAAACAAACTGGGCTTGCTTTCGGAACATCTTTCAAGTGCGCTGAAGGAAGGCAATATTCCGCCCGCACGATATGTATCGCGGTTTGAAAAGGAACTGCAAACCGTATTGGGTAAAATAACAGCGGCGGAAAGTTCAAACACTCCCGCCGGTGTGGATAAGGCAAATGCCATAGAAATTCTTAACGAACTTAAACCGCTACTGGAACTGCACAGCCCCAAATGCCTGCAAGCGGCAGACAAACTGCGCGGCATACCCGAAGCCGCCGTGCTTGTTAAAATGATAGACTCATTCGATTTTGGCGGCGCGCTGGACGTAGCAAACATACTTGCAGACCTGTTTAGCGACTAGATTTTTTCGCATGAACAGAGCCAAAGTAAATGGTTTGGTTGCGGCCGTTTTCTTTTGCGCGGTGCAAGGCGTCGTCCGCTTCGTTTACCAATTGGGAATCCGTTTTGTTTTCGCCTTTACCCGCATGGCCTATGCCGATAGAAACGGTTTCTTTCACATCTTTGCCGTCCACTTTAAACGGCGATGCCGCTATGGATTTGCGCAGTTTTTCCGCCAAAACAAACGCCATGTACGGCGACACATCGGGCAAAATCGCAAAAAATTCATCCCAGCCAAGGCGGCACACAAAATCTTTTTCAGGCTTCACGAAGGATTCAATCGTCCTTGCCATGGCAATTATCACTTCGTCACCAAAAAGATGCCCGTATTCCCGTTGCGTTTTTCGGAAAGAATCCGTGTCAATCGCAAGAAGGGCAACCCCCTTGGGGTTCGCATCTTTTGCTTTTAACAACTCATCTATGGTGCGGTTAAAGAAAAGCTTGTTGTAAAGATTTGTCATAGTATCTTTTTCTTCCGTTTTAAGAAGACGGTCGTGCTGGTTTTTGATTGTAACGGCAGAATTTAATTTGGCAATTACCTCTATGGGCTCGCTGGTTTTCCGTATGCAATCCATCGCGCCGTGCTTTATTGCCTTTCTCACTTCCGCCGCGTAAGTAAGCCCCGTGATAACAATTACGGGGATATTTTTTGTGTCATCATTGTCTTTCAAAAGCTTTAGAACATCGTAGGCGTCCATGTCAGGCATAAGCGCGTCCAGCAAAATAACGTCTATGTCATAATCCGCAACCGCCTGCAAAACTCCGGAGCCATCATGGATAACAAATGCTTCGTACCGTTCTTCACGGTCAATCACAGTTTTTAACGCTTGCGCCGCCATAATACTGTCGTCCACAATTAATATTTTTGAGGTCATAATTGCCAACGTCCCCCTTGGAAAAATTCTTAGGTTTTCTACAGTTTATCACGTCAAACCACGCTATGCAACAATTCGCCATAAGTTGGCAAGGGCCAATATTTTTTTGCGGTTAGAGTTTCAAGCTTGTCTGTGATTTCACGAAGGGTTTGCATGGCGGGGATGATTTTGCCGCTGTAATATTCTCCGGGGTTTGGGTGGCCGTTTTTGCCTATAAGAATTTCATCGAAGGCGGTTAGCGCGGTTAGCAACTCGGCGGAAAGACGCGAGATATTCTCCAGCAAGTGCGTTTCAAGCGAAGTATCGAACTCGCCTTTTTTCGCGTTAAGCAAAGTTATAAGCGTTTGCTGATATTCCAGCACGGCGGGGATTATCAGGCCTTTTAACATTTCCACCATGGTGTACGCTTCCACATTTATTGCTTTGCAGAAATTTTCCAAATGGATATCGCAACGGGAATGCAATTCGCTTTCTCGCAGAACATTATGGCGGGCGAAAAGCTCTATGCTTTTTTCCGAAATTAACGCGCCGAACGAGCCCGTAGAATCGGGGATGTTTGAAAGCCCACGCCGTGCCGCTTCCGCAACCCAATCATCGGAATAATTGTCGCCATTGAAAATAATCCGCTTATGCTCGCGCAGAACGCGCCGTATCAGCTTCCATAACCGTGCCGTAAAATCCGCGTCTGAAATTGCGGCGAAGGGTTCAAGTTCGTCCGCAAATTGCCGCAGGGCTTCCGCAACAATTGTGTTAATCACAATGTTTGGCCCCGCAATAGAAGACGCCGAGCCAAGCATTCTAAATTCAAATTTGTTGCCCGTAAACGCCAGCGGAGATGTGCGGTTGCGGTCTGTTGTATCTTTTAAGAAGTGCGGCAAAACGGTTACGCCCGTTTCAAGTTCGTGATGCTCTTTGTTTTCGTATTGCTCTTTGGATTCGATTGCTTCCAGAATTTCCGCCAACTCGTCCCCAAGGAAAACGGACATTATTGCGGGCGGGGCTTCGTTCGCGCCAAGGCGGTGGTCGTTGCCCGCGCTTGCGCAGGTGACACGCAACAAATCTTGATATTCGTCCACGGCTTTAACAACCGCCATCAAGAACAGCAAAAATTGCGCGTTCTCGTGCGGGGTTTCGCCCGGCTCTAAAAGATTCGCGCCCGTGTCTGTCGCCAACGACCAGTTATTATGTTTGCCGCTTCCGTTAACACCCGCGAAGGGTTTTTCGTGCAAAAGACAAACCAAACCGTGGCGGTCTGCGACATTTTTCATCATATCCATGGTTAGCTGATTGTGGTCTGTTGCTATGTTCGCTTTGCAGAAAATCGGCGCGAGTTCGTGCTGTGCGGGCGCGGCTTCATTATGTTTCGTTTTTGCGAAAATCCCCAGCTTCCAAAGTTCTTCTTCCAGTTCTTCCATGTACGCGGCAACGCGGGGCTTGATACTGCCGTAGTAGTGGTCGTCCATCTCCTGCCCCTTGGGCGGACGCGCCCCAAACAGCGTGCGCCCGCTGTAAACCAAATCAGGCCGCTTTGCGCACATTTTTTTGTCTACAAGAAAATACTCCTGCTCCGGCCCAACCATGGGCAAAACGGCGTTCGCACCTGTGTTGCCAAACAGCCGCAAAATCCGCAGAGCCTGTATATTTATCGCCTGCATAGATTTTAACAGCGGCGTTTTTTTATCCAAAGCCTCGCCCGAATACGAGCAAAACGCCGTCGGAATAAACAAATTTCCATCCTTGATAAACGCATAGGAAGTCACGTCCCAAACGGTATAACCCCGAGCCTCAAACGTAGCCCTAAGCCCCCCGGACGGAAAACTTGACGCATCAGGTTCGCCATGCACCAACGCCGCACCTGAAAACTCCATCAACGCCCGTCCGTCACCCGTGGGTACGATAAAGCTGTCGTGCTTTTCCGCCGTAATCCCCGTCATGGGCTGAAACCAGTGCGTAAAATGTGTCGCGCCCTTCTCCACCGCCCAGTCCTTCATCGCATTCGCAATCACATTCGCCGCGTCCAGTTGCAACGGGATGTTCTGCGTCATTGTTTTCTTCCACGCTTTGTATACATCTTTCGGCAACCGCGCTTGCATCACCGATTCGTTAAATACCATGCTTCCGAATATTTCAGGCATTTTGTTCATGTAGGTTGTCTCCTTGATGGTCAAATTCTTGAAAAGCCATAATATTGCCCTTGCTGTTAAAACAATATCGGTATGGATATTTGCGCTCTCGCGCCGCAGTTGAAAATTGCTCCGTCACATTCAATAAATTTTCTTCCCGCGAAACAGTAAATTTCCAGTTGTTTGTAACATTCGCACCCAAAAGAATATGATTTTTCAGTTCTCCATCAAATGGCACAACAAGCGCAACTACTTTTTCAAATTCGCGGTTGCCTATTTTTAATTTGTGAAGTTCGCATATACGAGCGTCTCCGCTAAACCCTGCAACAGATACTCGCATGGTAACATCATGCATGAAACCACGATGTTCAACCAATGATTCATGAATAACCGTGTTAAACGAACCTGTGTCCAGCAATACGCTAACCGCTTCCCCAAATCCATTAACACGAGTGTCCCATAAATGGGATGCAAAAACGTATCGGCAAATCCTTTTCTTATTAAGTTCAACCGAGAAGCTCGACATGAAGACTATCCCCCCGCGATTCACACCCGTAAATTATAGTGGCTCTCCCACCATATTCCGAAATTGCAATAGCACTAAGCACAGGACGCAACTCGTTACGCCCTTCCGCAGAAGCAACCAAATATCCCTCCCACGCATTGTCATAACTATCAGTACGCAACAATACCCATTGCCCTGTAAATTCGCGGTCGATATCATCCTCTGTCAAAAATCGCGTTCCGTCATAGCGCGTTATCTCCATGCAAAACACTCCTTCACAATTCGTAATTAGCATATCACTTAAATGTATGGTTTGCAACGAATATTGGCGCACAAGCACGGCAATTGATTTCCGTGCGGGTTGGAAAAATTTATTGACATAAAGAATTAGAGTGCTACAATTGGATTGGAATTTTTCTTAGAAAATTTTAGAAATCCAGTTTTTCGTAGACGGCGTTTTTGTCGTCTTGAGACACGCCAAGGTAACGTTTTGTGACGGCGTATGAATTATGGTTGTAGATTTCCATGATAACAACGGGCGAGATACCGCTTGTCCAAGAGTGGTAGCCGAAAGTTTTGCGCAAACTGTGACAGCCTACCTTGTGGATAACTCCGATTGCGTTTGCGGCTTCGCTGATTAAACGGTATGCGTGTACGCGGCTGATTGGATTGTTTGTACTTAGGTTTAAGATAAGGGGCGCGTTTGGGGTGGCTTGCGAGAAGTAGGCTTCCAATGCGCGGATGATGTTTTTGTGAAGGGCAATGATTTTGCTTTTGCCTGTTTTGCGCTCTGTTATGGTGATGGATGTACGGGCGCGGCGGTTTGTGAAGTCGTATACGTCACAGGTGCGCAGGCGAAGGATATCTGAAATGCGCAAAGCGGTGTGCAGTGCAATGGTTACTAAAACTTGGTTGCGAGTTTGACCAAGGTTGCGGTAGTACGCAAGAAATGCCCTTACTTGTTTTGGGTCGCGGATTGGTTCTGTGAGTGCCATAATTTTTTCCTCCTACGGAATTGGATTTTT
>WQSG01000009.1 GCA_009788055.1 Defluviitaleaceae bacterium
CCCCCCTTCTGGCTCAAGCAGGGTAACAGTTCATCACGCAAACGTTTTAAAGCTTGCCTATAGTAATGTTGAATTTGATTTCACCATAAGAGACGATAACGGTAATTTGATGGCAGTGCCGGGCATAGTTTGTCCCGCAGGTCAAAGTTTTGAAATTGTCCCGCGCACCCTTGCAGATTGGGATGCCTATACCCCGCCGGAAAATTCCGGAAGCGGGGGTTTTGTCGTGCATTATATTTCCTGCACGGGGGAACTTGTTTTCAGTGACGCGGCAAAAGCGGCGTTCCAAGACGGCACTCGCATAACCTACTTTAAAGAGGGCTTCCGCAGAGGAGACCTGAACCCATGGGTTTATTTTGATGCTATTGAGGTGACGGGACGGTTTGCGCCGGAGGCCGAGCTGGCACTGGTAGACCCTCCTGTTTTGCCGAACGGGCAGTTTAATTTTATGGTAAATGTTGATGGTGGTTTGCACCCGGGACTGTTTGATATTTCCCAAAATTCTGACATAAGCCCTGTTATTGTAATAAACGGCGAGGAGTTTAGAGTGTGGGAGGATTTGGAACAACTACCACAGGCACGCGATGGTGATACTTGGGAAAATGTGTTCTGGCTTGACCAAGGCGGCATTGATATAAATATAATTCAGCGTGTTGCCAAGTGTAACGAAACTCACACTTTCTCAATAGACTTTTCGGTTATAAATTACGCCGGAGAACCTATAGAGTTTAATTTTCGTAAATATGCTAACACAGGGCTTGAAGGTCCGGATGGATATTCACAGCTTGTGTTTGCGCAGGGCGGCGTTGCTGTTCAGCCAAACCCGGAGCTATATCCGGAAGGCACATTAAGATTGGCACTTAGCTCCGAGGGAGTTTTGGGTGAAGAAGGCTTCCCCGCTGTATGGCAAGGGGCGGTGGCTTTACCTGACGATGCCGTAACCTTTTCAAGCACAATACGGGTGGAACTTATTGAGCGTTTAATCCCGGGAGCGGTAAATGATTTGGACGAACAATGGATTCGCTACGAAACATCTTCAGGGGTTCATTCCCGTATAAACGACAAAGCCCGTCATATTTACACAGACAAAATGTTTGCGGACTTTAGGCGGATTGTTGAATTTGCAGAGTCCATTTCCCTATCAGACCCGCGAGAGCTGGAAGCGTATTTCCGAAACCCGCCGCATAATAAAACGGGTGACGCTTTAACTAACGCTGTTGCGGAAAAAATTGCAATAGAAGCGGCAAAAGCAAATGCCGTATTACATGACAGGTTTAACAATATGCTTGGACTTTTGCAACGCCACACCCAAAGCATTGTGGCTGAACATATACAATGCGTTACAGTATGCAGGCGGGCTGTTTCCATATCCTCACAATTTCGGTATAGGCTTGCTTCCCTATGATTTACCTTTTTATGCTGTACTACCGGGGGCAATCCACTTATTTTCGGATGGTTTGCCAACTTTGCCGCGAGCGCAGGATTTCGCAAACCACAACCCTGCCGAATTTAATGACGGGCCTTTTGCCGCAACGGATTATTTGTTTTGGCGGCAAGCAAACCTTGCCCATAACAAAGCGGTGCAATTGCATCAGCACTTTTGCCTGTACACATATCTAGTCCCGCGAAGTTTCGCTTCCTTGTTTGCAAGACGCTTCATGAACGAATATATGATGAACTGCCGTTGCAGTGGTCAACTTCCTGTTACCTTCAATTTGGGCGGCGGCGAATTTATCAACTCGGAAGAGGTTTTTCCAATGGGATTATTGCCAACCGCACATGACATTTTCCGCAACGGCTACAGGTTTACAGGTTGGTTTACGGATTTATCAGACGAAACCAGTCGCATTCGTAGCCGTGAAAATCTGCGCGACAATGTATCTTTATTTGCCCGCTGGGCGGCAACTCCGGAGGGCTTCCAAATAGGCGACACAATCGGTAGCGGGCGTGTAACCTCCGCAGATGCAACTATGATTGCACGGCATATTACCGGAAGCAATGTAGATATTTGCCTGCTTGCCGCAGACCTAAACGGTGACGGTTATGTAGACGTTTCCGACATTATTTTACTTGCAAGATGGCTTGCCGGACACAATGTAAGCCCCCTTATTGCACATTAAGGGGGCGCGGAAAAAGTGACCGTTAATGTAAATTTCAACGTGGAACAAGACATAAAAGACGATGCCGAGAAAATTCTTGCACAAATGGGTCTGTCGCTGGAGGACGCACTAAATCTATTTTTGCTCCAAGTATTACTTTTTGACCCCAATGCGCGATACTACAAAACCGCAGAGGAAATGTTTGCAGATTTGCCGCAAGCTCCGCTTCCGTTTGAATCCTGAAAACTTACGCCACAAGCTCCGGGCTTAACAGCCCGCGGTACCTGCCGTCGCGGCAAAGCTTGGCATTGTAAATGCCGATTACAACATCGGGCGATTCTTCAAGGCCTTCGACCTTTACATTGTCGGGGCGGAAGCCGATTAGAATGCCGTTGCTTTGCCCAAGGCTCTTGAAGGGAATCATGCGGATTCGATTGTAGAAAGCTTCTTCGCGGACGGAGAGCAGGACGGTTAGGTCATCTTCGAGTTTTTCGGAGAAGAGGACAACCAAGCACTCGGGAAGGAGTGGTTTGATTTGTTCAAATTCGGCGATGATTACAGGGGTCTGGGAAAGCGGCTCTTTTAGGTTGTGGCCGGTGTCAACCAAGGCGTCAAAATTGCAATCGTTTTCGCCAAGGGAAATGTGTACATTGCAAAGCATTTGCCGCTTCAACGTAAAACGTTCAGCTATTTTCAGTGCAAATTTGATTGTTATGTAGCTCACAATCATCCCTGCAAGCACCAGCTGCCACGAAACCAAACGCGAAAACCCGCCAAAATCGGACACAATAAAATAAACGGCGTATGGCAAATCCGTAAGAAAAAACAAAGCCATGCCAAGCCCGCCAACCGTAAACGAAATTACATATGCCGCAGCCATAAGCCTAAAAAACGCCCCCGCCCCCCTCGGATGAAACGTAGCCGAAACCCCCACCGCCAAAATCACCACCGAGGCCAGCACAACATTAACAAACCTAAGTGGCGGCGTGACAATTATCATCGTATACAACAATGCCATCAAGCTTGCGCCAAGCAAAAGCCAGCGCGTTTTGCGCGGCTCACGCACCACCTTAGACAGCACCCACAGCACAAACCCATTCATTACAAGATTTACAAGAAACAGAATATCTGCGTACAAAGTCATACAAATCACCCACCCCAAATTATAAAGCATAGGCATGGTATAATTTGTCAAAAAAAGGCCTTGGAGACATAAACTCCAAGGCCTTTTTGATATGTCATAAAAAATTACTCCTGTGCCAAGAACCTTTCAACATCCAAAAGAAGTTTAACTTCCTCGCCAACTTTACCAATGTTGCGGATAAATTGGTTTGCATAACTCAACTTCGCACTTGGCGGGGCAAAAATCCGCTCTTTAGGAATTATAGCGGTTTCCTGCACAGCGTCAACAATCATACCCAAAGTATAATCTTCGTACATGATAACGATAATGCAAGTTTCTTCGTCATGCTCTTTCGGCTGTTTGTCGAAGCGTTTGCGTACATCAATCACACCAATAAGGTCGCCGCGCAGGTTAATCAATCCCTCAATAAAGTTTGGCATTTCGGGAACCTTTGTGATGGGTGTCATCTTGATAATTTCTTTTACGTAGGCGATTTCCACGCCATAGTCTTCTCCCTCGATGGCAAAGGTCAGATACTGGTCTTTTATTGTATCGTCGTGACGTTCATCATCAATCATATTTTGCACCGTGGCCATTTAGCATACCTCCTATTTATCAAAGAACCCGGCAACATCAATAATCAAACTGATATCGCCATTGCCAAGAAGAGTACAGCCGCTTAGGCCGTGTACTTTTTTAAAATATTTCGGCATGGGCTTAACAACCGCTTGCTGTTGCCCGATAAGGTCATCCACCAAGAGGCAAACAACGTGTTCGCCGTTTTCAAGCATGATTAACGTGCCTTCGCAAACATCAGTAACTGCGCCGTCTATATTGAAGAACTCATGCAAACGGACTATATTAAGAATTTCGCCGCGCTCGGTAATCATTTCGTTGCCGCTTGGGTCTGTGAAAAGATTTTCCGGTTTCGCTTTGAACGACTTGATGATATTCGCAATCGGGATTGTGTATTGCGCACCCGCAACCAAAACGCTCATACCCTCTTGGATTGTTAGGGTTAGAGGAATTTTCAAGGTGAAGGTAGTACCTTCGCCCGGTGTAGAATCCACCAACGCGGTTCCGCCTACAACCTCAAGGTTACTCATTACAACGTCCATTCCAACGCCGCGTCCGGAGTATGCGGTAACTTGGTCGTTGGTTGAAAAGCCGGGAAGGAAAATGAATTGCATAATTTCTTTATCGGTGTACTCGTTGTCGGACTTGGTGGTAAGACCGTTCGTTTTTGCTTTTGCAAGCACTTTTGCAGTGTTTATTCCGCGGCCATCGTCTTTGATGATAACAAGAACGTCACCGCCGGAATTTTTTGCTTCAAGCAACACGCGAGCCTTTGACGGTTTTTTGGACTTTTTACGGTCTTCCGGCATTTCCACGCCGTGGTCGATGGAGTTACGGATGATGTGCATGATGGGGTCAGCGATATGCTCTATGATGTTTTTGTCAACCTCGGTTTCCTCACCAACGATATCCAGTTGAACGTCTTTATCAAGCTGGCGGCACATATCACGCACAATGCGGTGCATTTTGAAGAATGTTGCAGAAAGCGGAACCATCCGCATAGACATAACTGTCTCTTGCAGATTGGTAACAATTTTGCGCAACTGCCTTGTTTCTTTATGGAAGCTTTCAAGCTGTAAGCCTTCAAGCTCTGAATTTTGCGTTACCATAGCCTCGGAAATTACAAGCTCGCCCATCAGGTTGAGAAGCGCGTCCAGCTTGCTTACGTTTACGCTTATCATGTGGGAAGCCGTACCTTTTTTCTGTGTGGCTTCCGCGGCGGCGGCGGCTACAATATCCGGAGTTGGCGGAACGGGGATAACAGGTTCGTCCGCAACAACGGGCGGGGCTTCCGCAACGGGGGCAGGGGCTGCCGCAGGGGCAACCGAAGCCGCACCTACGGGTGCGCCAATTTCCTCCAGTATGACTTCTCTTAAATATACCGTTTGGCTAAGATGGCTGTGAATAAAGTTGAAATCATGTGTGCTGCTGAAATCGACCACAAAACCATTTTGGCGGATTAAGGGTATAGTTTCCTCATCAATAACATCCTGCGGTTCGTGAGTTATATCCTGTGCCATTTCCTGCAAGTTGTGAACTAGTGTATATGAGCGGATATTTTCCATTTCGCAACCGTCTTGGAAGTGTATTTTTGCCCGATATTTGTGCATATTATCACCTGCCGTACTTGGGGTTGGGTCTGCCGCAGGAGCCGGTTCGGCAACCGATGCCGGGGCACTTGCGGTTTGTTTTGGTGCTTCGGGTTCTGCCGGCGTGATTCCTTTAATTTGCTGTAGAAATTTGTCGATAGCTTTTGCAAGGTCGGTTCCGTCACCGTCTGCTTTACTACCTTCTTGGATTTTTGCCAGTTCGGCTTTAACAAAATCCGCGCCGCTGAGAACGTGGTCAGATAAGCGTTTAAAGTCCAAATCTTTCGGGTTTTCTTCACGCAAATAATAGAACAAATCTTCTATTGAATGCGCAACCCCCGCTATGTTGTCAAACATCATCATTGCGGACGAACCTTTTATCGTATGCATGATGCGGAAGATTTCGTTGATTTGGTCTATGTTATATTCCGACTCGCTTTGGATTATTGTTGATTCCAGTTGGTCAACCAGTTGAGACATTTCAAAAATGAACATCTCAAGCATTGACTCTCTGTCGAAGTCGCTCATCCGTTATCACCTCTCCCTTTCACTCACATTATATTAAACTACAAAAAGCTGGTAAATACAAGTGTTTTTTTATAACGGCTTTCGATAAACCGCAGGTTTAATATATTGATACCCCGAACCCGCATTGCTTATGGATTCCGAGTGCCCGATAAACAGATACCCGCCCGGCTCTGTAATCTCGAAAAAACGCTTTACAACCCCGTTTCGGGTTTCGTTGTCGAAATAAATCATTACGTTTCTGCAAAAGATTACTTGCATTTTTTTCTTGAAAGGGAATGGATCCATCAGGTTTATGCGGCGATACAAAATCCGCTTTAAAACGCTGTCTTTCACTTTGGAAAACTGCCCGTCTACCCTGTCGAAGTATTCATTTTTCCATGTTTTGGGGAGGTTTTCAAGTGCTTCCGTTGCGTATTTGCCCGCAACCGCCCTATCCAAAACTTGCGCGGATATATCCGAGGCAAGCATTTGCGTATCCCACCCCGGCGTTTTTTTGAAGTATTCTTGAAGCAAAATTTGAAGCGTTACCGCTTCCTCGCCTGATGAGGATGCGGCGCACCAAACCCGCGCATCTCTCTGGGCTGAATATTTTTCCTCCACATAAGGAAGAACCTCGTCGCGGAAGTAGTCGAAGTGGTCTGTTTCGCGCATGAAAAAGGTGTGGTTTGTTGTGATTTTGTTTACAAAGCGCGTTAAAGCGTCTCCGCTTTTGTCCTTCATCAGGTAATCAAAATACTCCGAGAACGTTGACATATCAAGCTCTTGCAACGTAGAACGCAAGCGCGAATGCACAAGGGTCTTTTTTTCGTCACTTAGGGCTATTCCAAATTTGGATTTGATATAATCCCTGATTTTGTTGAACTCGGCGGCTGTTAAATCTTGCATAGACGCCCCCTCCCAGCATAAAGTTGCAAATTCAAACTAACGCCTATCATACCACTACTGCAAAACCCTGTCTACAACGGCTTTCAAATCTGCGGTAATGGCTTTCAGTTTTGCGGTTATTTCGTCTTCCGTAGAACCTGCGGAAAGTTTCGCGCCGAAATACAACTTGATTTTCGGCTCTGTGCCTGAAGGGCGGACACACGCCCAAGAACCGTCTGCAGTTGCGTAGTACAACACGTCGGAAACAGGCAGGGTTGCGGCTGTTACTTCACCCGTGGCGGTATTCTTTATCGTGCGATTTTTGTAGTCGCGGGCTTCCGTTACGGTTGAACCTGCCAATTCTGTGGGTGGGGTTTCGCGAAGTGCCGCCATAACCCGCTTGATATCGTTTAAACCGTCTACGCCTTTTAGCGTAATGGATTCTATGTGTTCACGGAAAATGCCGTATTTTTCGTACAGTTCAAGCAAGGCATCATATAGCGTCAGCCCTTTTTTGCGGTAGAATGCCGCCGCTTCGCAAACCAAAAGGCTTGCGGCAACCGCGTCTTTGTCGCGGGCGTATGTCCCCGCAAGATAGCCGTAACTTTCTTCAAAGCCAAGGATATATGTGTGACTACCTGTTTCTTCAAACTCTTTAATTTTTTCGCCTATATATTTGAAGCCCGTGAGGACTTCCATATAAGTTAGCCCGTTTGCTTCTGCAACGGCGCGTGCCATATCCGTTGATACAATGGTTGAAATAATCGCGCCGTTTTTGGGAAGTCTGCCCCTCCCTGTCATTTGGGATACCAAGTATTCCGTGAGCAACACCCCTGCTTGGTTGCCCGTTAAAAATTGGTAATCGCCGCCGTGTTTTACGGCAACGCCAACGCGGTCACAGTCAGGGTCTGTTGCGATAATTACATCGGCATCTTTCTCTTTCGCAAGTTTTAGCGCAAGGGAGAACGCCGCTTTCTCCTCGGGATTGGGATAGGAAACGGTTGGGAAATTCCCGTCCGATTGCTCCTGCTCTTTCACAACAAAAACATTCTTAAAGCCAGTTTCACGCAAGGCGCGTTGCACACTAAGATTGCCCGCACCATGCAGCGGCGTGAAAACGATTTTGATATCCGAACGTGGAATAATCTCGGGGTTTAGGCATTGCTCTTTTACATTTTTAATGAATATATCATCAACACTTGGCGGCGCGATATTGAAAAGCCCCTGCGCGGCGGCTTCGTTTTGCGGCATGGTTTTCACCATATCAAAGCCTTTGATTTTTAATACCTCCGCAATAATTTCCTCGTCGCGAGGGTAGGGGCATTGCCCGCCGTCTGCCCAGTAAACCTTGTAGCCGTTGTATTCGGGCGGATTGTGGCTTGCCGTCACAACGATACCCGCAACGCAACCCAAATGACGCACCGCAAACGAAAGAAGCGGCGTGGGTCGCAAGCTGTCAAATGTATATGTTTTTATTCCGTTAGCGTTAAGTACAAGTGCGGCTTCCGTTGAAAATTCAGGCGACATTCTGCGGCAGTCGTGGGCAATTGCAACGCCCATGCCGGGTTTGTATGCGTCACTCTTTAAGATGTAGTTTGCAAGCCCTTGTGTGGCTTTGCGAATCGTATAAATATTAAGCCTGTTTGTCCCTGCGCCCAAAACACCGCGCAGGCCGCCCGTGCCAAACTCCAGCTCGCGGTAAAATCTGTCTTCTATTTCTTTTTCGTTATCTGCGATTCCTTTAAGTTCTGCTTTTGTCTCGTTGTCGATAATCGGGTCTGCAAGCCACTGCTCGTATACCTCGTTGTAGTTCATGAAAATTCCCCTCTCTATCTTCCGAACCTTGCGCGTAATTTTTCGTGCCATTTTAAAGGAACATCCTCGTCGCCGCCCTTACGGCGCGACTTCCTTTGTTCCGCCATTTCCATTTTGGTTTTCATGCCCTTTAGCCCAACGATATATGCGCCCGCGACTTCTACCGTCACGGTTTTTTTGGTGGGCAAAATTTTAAATGTAGCTTCTTCACATACCATTGTAGTAATTTGCGGCCCGATTTTAACCTTAACAAGAGGCACCTTGAACATACGCCCAAGCCTTGGCATTTGGTCCAGCATTGCCTTTGGTAAATTAGTATTTGTAATTTTATCCTTTTTCTTATCGATAACGTAAAGCGAAACCGTTTGCTTGTGCTGGTTTACCATTTCACTCTGCTGGGCTTGCTTCTTTCCCGCCCAGCTATTTAAAAAGTAAAATGCGACACCCACCACCAAAATGATAATCGAAAGTACAAAAATAATTCCCCATATACCCAAGAGATATTTCCTCCTTCGTTTTTTCGTGTTCACCCATTATATATTATTTTAAATTCAACGCAACAAAAAAATTTACCACCTCACGAATTTGTAAAACACGCCCAAATATGCCATAATGTTGCGGGAGTGATTCGTATGTTTGGCGGTATACGTTCAAAAAGCGCGATTCCTATTGTAGGAATACTATTTTTGTTTTTGGCATTTAATATATCCTACGTTGCGCGGTCGGTGCAAATTTTCTCGGAAGAGCGTTCGCAAGAGCGTTTTCGCGGGGCAACACAAGCGGCACGGGCGCATCTTTCACTTATCGAAGAATATAATAAAATGACAGCGCGGGCACTGGCAGGCGATGAAAATATAATACGGCTGATAAATGACTGGAACAGCAAAACAGAACCCGTTGGTATCAGAGAAGACTTATTTGCGTACTTAGATGAAATAATTGACGCATACGGAATATCGGACGTTCTTATCGTGGACAAAGCGGGGGACGTTATTTTGCGTACCCACGACCCCGAAATGTTTGGCGACAGGGGCATCGTGGCTTCGCCAATATTAGTGCCTGCGTTGGATTACGGAAGACCCGGCTCTGTTTATGTATCAACCGATGCCATGCCGATGGGGCTTTTTTCTGCCGCGCCGTTTATGTATGACAGCGAAATTATCGGCGTTATTACCGCAATTTTGGATTTAAGCCATCTGGGTTTTGTGGACGAGTTCGGCGAAATTTTTAACGCGGATGTAACTATTTTCAAAGGCGAAATTTCGCTTGCGTCCACGTTGTATATAGACCGTGCGGCGGGAATACGTGCGATTGGCACAGCCGCACGTTACGATATTGTTCAAACGGTTTTGGTGGAAGGCAACACGCTTGATACGGAACTGGAACTTTTCGGCTCGTACCATCACGCGTATTATTTCCCCTTGTTGGGCTGGGAAGATAAACCCGTGGGTATGTTTTTTATCGGGTTTTCGCAGGAAGACAGCACCGCCGCAACAAATATGCTTGTGCTGAACCTTATCGTGATGAACGCGATAGGGCTTGCCATTGCTACATTTATCATCGTTGAAGTAAAAAAACACATAGACAGAACCGAAGGGCAAGCCATAGCGTTTGAATCCGCAAGCAAAGCAAAAAGCGAAATTTTAAGCACAATGAGCCACGAAATACGAACGCCCCTTGGCGCGATTTTAGGCATTTCGGAAATTCAAATAAGAACGCTAAAACCGGGTGACGCAAAAGTAGCGTTTGAAAAAATTTACACCTCGGGCGGAATGTTGCTGGGGCTTATCAACGATATACTTGACCTGTCCAAAATTGAAGCGGGCAAAATGGAACTGTGTACGGAAAAATATGAGCTTGCAAGCCTTATCAACGATACCGCGCAGTTAAGTTCTTTGCGCTCCGGCCCGCAGGTTGGCTTTGAAATTTCCATCTGCGAAAATTTGCCTACATCTTTATGCGGCGACGAATTGCGCATAAAACAAATTCTTAATAATGTATTGTCCAATGCGTTCAAATACACAGACCACGGCATGGTTACTATGGCTGTAAGCCAAGAAGCCCTTAACGAAGGGTATATTACGCTTGTGTTCAAAATAAGCGACACAGGCCAAGGCATGACAAAAGAGCAAGTAAAATTAATGTTTGACAAATTCACACGGTTTAACCGCCCCGCAAACCGCAACATAGAAGGTTCGGGGCTTGGCATGAACATCGTAAAAAACTTGCTTAAAATGATGAGCGGTAAAATTATTGTGGAAAGCGAACCACGTGAAGGAAGCACTTTCACCATAAGGATTCCGCAAAAAATAGCGGACGCAACCCCTCTTGGAAAAGAGACCGTAGAAAGCCTAAGCACATTCCAATTTATGGGGCAGGTAAATTTACTTCAATCGGAATGGGAGCCAATGCCCTACGGCAGAGTGCTTATTGTAGACGATATAGACGCAAACATCTATGTTGCAAGCGGCTTTTTAGAGCCGTACATGATTCAGGTAGACAAAGCATCCGGCGGCTACAGAGCCATCGAAAAAATTAAAGAGGGCAACGAATACGACCTGATTTTGCTGGACCAAATGATGCCGAAAATGGACGGCAACGAAACCTTGCGCCGCATTCGCGAACTGGGTTGCACGTTCCCGATTGTTGCATACACCGCAAACGCGCTTGTAGGGCAGGAAGAAGACTTGTTGCGCAAAGGTTTTGCAGGTTTTGTTTCAAAACCCATTCAGGGCATTCATCTTGATGCTATTTTGAAAAAGTTTATACGCGACAAACAACCGCCCGAGGTTATAGCGGCGGCACGCGCTGTAGAAAACCATTTTAACGCGAAAACGCAGGGCATAGATTTCCAAGAACTTTGCAAGGATTTTGCCCGTAGTCAAAAAGATATCATTTCCGAATTGCAGGACGCCCTCAACGAAAACGATTACAAAACCGCAGAGCTTCTTGCGCACACACTCAAGGGTCTTGCGGGCTTGATAGGGGAAAGCAATCTTATGAGCCTTGCCGCCAAAGCCGAATCTGCTTTCCGCAAACAAACCGCCCCCGCCGCCCTAATCAAATCACTAAGCACAGAAACTCAAACTGTGCTTGCATCCATAAATGAAAAAATGAGCCCGACTGAAATATCCGCGCCGAAAGCTGACGCTCCCGACGCAAAAAAAATCATGCTTGACCTAAAAACCCAACTTGCCGAATACGATGCCGAAGTCATAAACGCCATTCCCGCGCTTTCCCAAATCGAAGGCACAGCCCCCCTCATCGAACACATACAGAACTTCGATTTCGACTCCGCGCTGGCGTGTGTAGAGAACTTTCTTTCTGAAGAATAAAAACGTGAGAGGAAACAAATATGTTCAGATTAATTGCACTTTTAATTGGATATTCCCTTGGCTCAATTCAGATGGCTTACATTATTGGGCGGCTGAAAGGTATCGACATACGGGAACACGGAAGCAAAAACGCGGGCATGACAAATGTGACGCGCACCATTGGCAAACGGGCGGGCGCGTTTGTTTTTGTGTTTGATATTGTGAAGTGTATTGTAGCGTTTGTACTCGGTACGCTGATTTTTGGCGGGGAAGGGGCGTTTTTCCCGTATGTGTGCGAGTGCGAGATGGGATGTTTCCGCGATATGCACGGTATTATGCCTCATGTGTTGCCCGGCATTTACGCAGGTATTGGGGCGGTGCTTGGGCATTGTTTCCCCGTGTGGCTTAAATTTCGCGGCGGAAAGGGCGTTTCTTGCGCACTTGCGCTAATCTTGATGATTGACTGGCGAGTGGCGTTGCTTGCCTTTGCCGTGGGCGTTGTGGCGGTCGCGGTTAAGCGATATATTTCCCTTGCGTCACTGGGCATTATGCTTGTTACCCCCGTTTTGATGTGGCTTTTCGGCTACGGTATTGAAGCCGTCGCGCTTATGGCGGGGCTTACCGCGCTTATTTGGTTCATGCATCGCGAAAATATTAAACGTCTGCTTAACGGCACAGAACGCAAATTCTTAGAAAAAAAAGAATCCTAGGAGGAAACGGCATGGATATTTTTAAAGCATTTGAAGAAAGATATTCCCATAAGGAAGGCTTTTTGCCAACAGAGGTGCCGCTTACAGACCTTGAACGTATCGCAAAAGCGGGCATTGCCGCGCCAAGCGGTGTCAACCGTCAAACCGTGCAGTTGATTATTTTGCCCAACCGCGACGCGCTTGCACCCGTTTGCGCCGTCGCGCCGACAATCGGGCTGGAAACCGCACCCGCCGCAATCGCAGTGCTAACCGACCGCACCATCACTCCCGCCGACGCATTCAACTTTGAGAAAGAGGACTACTCTGCCGCAGTGCAAAATATGCTTCTGGCGGCAACCGCACTTGGTTACGTTTCCCTCTGGCTGGACAGCCCTTACTTCGACCCCGAAAAAGAACGCCAAGCCCGCGCCGCCCTCTCTGCCCCCGACACGCACCGTCTTTGGGCAGTCCTTCCAATCGGAAAACCCAGCGTCACAGGCTCTCGCAGAGAAAAATTACCGTTTGAACAACGGGTGACTGTATTGTAAAAAACCTCGGGGCTCTGCCCCGAACCCCGCAAGCCTTTGAAAAGGCTTGACCCAAACTTTAAATTTTGACTAGCGATAAGCTGTCACGCAATTCAAAAATCGCGCGAATGCGCGATTTTTAGGAAGGGGTCAAGGGGACTTGTCCCCTTGTGGGGGAATTGGGGGCAACGCCCCCAAGGTCTTTCTTCCAAAAAAATATTCGTGGAGGCAAAAAATGTATGACGGATATATTCGCGTGGCGGCGGTTACGCCTAAGATTCGCGTTGCAGATTGCGAATATAATGCGGGACAAATTATTGAAGCGATAAAAAAAGCGGCAGATGAAAATGTGCGGCTTGTTTGTATGCCCGAGCTGTGTGTGACGGGATACACCTGCGGGGATTTGTTTTTGCAAAGCACCTTGCTTGAAATCGCGAAAAGCGCGTTGCAAAAAATTGTTGCGGAAACGGCGGAATGTGATGTGATTGCGGTAGTGGGCTTGCCCATGGCGCATTGCGGCAAGCTGTTTAATGTGGCGGCGGTTTTTTGCGGCGGAAAAGTTTTGGGCTTTGTGCCTAAAACATTTATCCCAAATTACGGAGAATTTTACGAGTTGCGATATTTCACGCCTGCGTTCAAGGAGAATCACGCGATACGTTTTGACGATAAGAATATTACTTTCGGGCGGGATATAATTTTCAAGTGCAAAGACTTGCCCGAGTTTAAACTCGCCGTGGAAATCTGCGAGGATTTGTGGGTTGCAAACCCGCCAAGCACAAGTCACGGGTTGGCAAATGCCACGATTATCGCGAATCTTTCGGCGGGCAGTGAGCTTGCGGGCAAGGCGGCAGAGCGACGCGTCCTTATTGGTGCGCAAAGTTCGCGGCTTTTGTGCGGCTACGTTTACGCACACGCGGGGCAGGGCGAAAGCACAACGGATATGGTTTTTGCCGCCCACAATTTGATTTACGAACGAGGCAAAATTTTGGCAGAATCACCGCCGTTTGGGGACGGATGGGCGGTTTCGGAAATCGACCTTAACGCCATCGCATACGACCGCCGCCGCATGAACACATTTGTTTCAAACGCGGGCGAAGCGGAAAACGGCGAGCATTACAAGTACAAATTGTTTTCGCTAAACGGCAAAACCCACGCGGAAAATTTAACGCGCCACATTACGCCAACGCCCTTTATCCCCGAAAACGCAGACGAAATCCCTGCGCGGTGCGAAGAAATTTTAAACATTCAGGCGGCGGGGCTTGCAAAACGTCTGGAGCATATCGGCGCGAAAGCGGTTCTTGGGGTCTCGGGCGGGCTGGACAGCACTCTCGCGCTACTGGTTTCCGCCCGCGCATACGAAAAAATCGGGCTTCCAAAAAACGAAATCATTGCGGTGACAATGCCTTGTTTCGGCACAACCGAGCGTACAAAATCCAACGCCCACAAGCTTTGCGACGCGCTGGAAATCCCCATCCGCGAAATAGACATAACCGAATCCGTGCGCTTGCACCTGCGCGATATCGGCCACCCCGAAAACCAACACGACATCACATACGAAAACGCCCAAGCGCGAATACGCACGCTGGTTCTCATGAACTTGGCAAACCAAACCAACGCGATTGTAATAGGCACAGGCAACCTGTCCGAACTCGCCCTTGGGTGGGCAACATTCAACGGCGACCACATGAGTATGTACGGCGTAAACGGCGGTATTCCGAAAACCCTTGTGCGCCACATTGTAAATCATTTCGCCCAAACCACACAAAACTCCGCGCTGAAAAGCGTCCTTTCAGACATACTAGCAACCCCCGTCAGCCCCGAACTTCTACCGCCCACAGGCGGCGAAATTTCACAGCAAACCGAAGAAATCCTAGGCTCTTACCAACTCCACGACTTCTTTCTCTACCACACCATTCGCCACGCCCGCACCCCGTCCCAAGTGCTTGCACTGGCTCAACTAGCTTTCAGCAAGACCCACCCACCCGACGAAATAAAAAAACGACTGCAACAATTCTACAGCCGTTTCACATCACAACAATTCAAACGCAATTGCCTACCCGACTCGCCAAAAATCGGCTCAATCTCCCTCTCCCCTCGCGGCGACTGGAGAATGCCCAGCGACAGTGCAAATTTTTTTCAGAATCAAGATTAAGAAAGACCTCGGGGCAATGAAGTGAGCAGTTTACTGCGAACGGCACCTCCCCCGAACCACCCTCTCGCACGCTTCGCGTGCTGGCCGGGCGGCCTGCCGCTGCCGCGGCACCAGCTTACGCCGGACGTGCGCAAACCCTTTGAAAAAGTTTCATCAAAACTTTAACTAAAAAATCGCGCGTTCGCGCGATTTTTTGATTGCGATTTTCAGTTTATCGCCAGTCCATGTCAAAGTTTGGGTCAAGCCTTTTTAAAGGCTTGCGGGGTTCGGGGCAGAGCCCCGAGAACTTAACCACTTATCACGCGCCGCTTAGCCTGTTCAGCATATCTTGGTAATTTACGCTGTAGGTTAGGGCGGTTTCGCGGGTAATGACTCTGCGTTTGCAAAGGTCTGCGAGAGACATATCCATGGTGCGCATACCTGTGTTTACAGAGGTTTGCAGTACGTTGTCAATTTGGAAGGTCTTGCCCTCGCGAATAAGGTTGCGCAGGGCAGAGTTACATATCATGATTTCGTAGGCGGGATGGAGCTTGCCGTCAACGGTGGGAACAAGCTGTTGCGAAACGATTGCGCAAAGTGTGATTGCAAGCTGTGTACGCACTTGGTTTTGCTGGTTCGGCGGGAAAACGTCGATTATGCGGTCGATGGTCGCGCCCGCACCAATTGTATGCAACGTGGAGAAAACCAAATGGCCTGTTTCTGCGGCGGTAACGGCGGCGGCAATTGTTTCGTGGTCGCGCATTTCACCCACCAGAATAACGTCGGGTGCTTGTCGCAATGCGGCACGAAGCGCGGCGAGATAACTCTTTGTGTCGTTGTCAAGTTCGCGCTGGCTAATTATGCTTTTTTTGTGCGGGTGACGGAATTCAATCGGGTCTTCAATTGTGACGATATGGTTATCACGCGTGGAGTTGATTCTGTCAACCAAACACGCAAGGGACGTCGTTTTTCCGCTGCCGGTTGTACCTGTGAACAAAACCAATCCGCGCTGGTTAGATGCAAGATTCACGATAACTTCCGGGATATTTATTTTGTTCGGGTCAGGCAAAGCGCGTGGAATAGTACGCAAAACCGCCGCGCAAGAAAACCGCTGACGGTACGCGTTTACACGAAAACGCCCGATACCCTCAATGCCTATTGCAAAATCGTCATCGCCACCGTCAAGCCTTTCGATTTTGCGGTTGTTAAGCCTGTACACTTCGCCAACCAAAGCCAGCGAATCATCTGCGGAAAGTATTTTGTCATCACACGGAACCATTCGCCCGCTCACCTTAATGGTGACAGCCTTCCCCGCGATTATATAAATATCGGACGCGTTATGCTCTGCCGCTTTGCGCAGGTAAAGCAATATCCGTTCTTCTAATCCACTCATGTTATCTCCTCTGCTTACAATTTTTTAGCTTGCGTCTGCCAATGCGTCAAGCCGCGCCCACTGCGCCCGCAAATCGGCTTCAGAAAGCAATCCCGGTTGAATACTCAAATACTCAACCTGCATTCTTACAGAAAGCGTGTGCAACCCAATGGGATTAATTTGCGCACCCGGCATAAACGCGGGGCGAATATGCGGCGGAATATACCCTGCCGCGGGGCCGCCCGCAATAGTATCGCGCATGGATATGAACTCCGCAGTTTCCAGCGGCGACACATCCAGTGTATAAACAACAACCCTGTTACCCAAATCGCCCTGAACCAAATTGTACAGGATAGATAAAAATTGCCAGTACGAAGTTTCAAATTGTAACGAAACAACTGTAGCATACAGCAAATCGCCTTCGCGTTGCGTGGACGTGTTAAAAGACATATTAATCGCACTTGTATGCGGATAAATTACATCCTGAATATGGCGCAAAACCTCCGTATCGTCAAAAATATAAGGCAACGCGGCGGCGGCAACTTCCCACCTTTGGCTAAGTTCCGCATAAAATTCCGTCATGTGCGCATACCGTGACCGCCTGTTTTGCGCTTCGCGATAATCATTTGCAATCTGCGCTTCCCGCGCAACAATCTCTGCGCGCAACCGCTCCATCGTGGCGGTATGCGGCCTAAAGTACAGCCAAAACCACAACGCACCGATAAGCACCGCAACCGCAGTAGCAATTACAAAAATTTGGCTTAGTTTATTCATTAATCGCACCCGCCCTTCTTTCCATAATCAATCGGGCTTCAAATGCCGTTGTGCCGTAAATCCAGTCTGTCGTGTCGCTTTCCACAACATTGCCGACTACGCCGGAATCGCGGAACAATTCATGGTCGCGGAAATGCTCCAGCAAGTCCGCAAGATGGCTGTAGTACGCGGCGTGTGCGCGTATGGTAACTCTGTCTTCATTTGCGTTAATCGTTTGAATATGCGAAAATCCTGCCTCAAAAATTTCAGGCACAACAACGGCTGCCTGCGCAAATTCCGCATAGAAATCATCAATGCCGTCAACGCGTGTTTCAATGAAATCAATACGGCTTCCAAGTTCTTCAACCATATGCACCGTTGGTGACCCCGCAACAAAAGCCAAAACCCTGTTGGCTTCGCCGTCCATCGCCCTGTATTCGCGCCTAAGTGCCTGCTCCCGAATGTACGGGATAAACATTCCCAACGCCAGCATTCCAAAAATAACAACCGCACAAGCGGCGGCATAACCCGTGAGCCGCGCCTTTGGGTTACGAATTATCGGCGGCGTTTTAACATTAAGCATATGTTGCGCACCAATAATCGACGAATGAATACCTGCCGCATAAGCATCCAAATAAGTACCCTTGTCGTCGGATATGCTGTCTGCAATGCCCGAAAGCATCCAAACATCCGTAGAGTAAACGGGAATACTTAACCCCGAAGAAAGCCTATCCGTAAAGCCCGCCTTAGTCGCGCCCAGCACAAGAATAGCGTCTATATCCGCACGTTCCTGATACTTTATGAAGTCTGTAACAAATGAAATCTCGCTTAAAATAGCTTCAACATTAAACTCCAAAACGGGCGGCGCATTGGAGTCTTTCTGCGCTTCCATTTCGTCCAAAGTAGCCACACCGGATGCCGTCTGCACCGCAGAAAAATACTGCGTACTATAGAAAAACCCATCCAGATACAGCGTAATATTGGGCATCGCACTGCTCAAGTCCAAAATCCCGAACGACTGCGGCGCACTACCGTCCACAATACAGCACTTTTTAACCAAACGCCCGCGAACATTCTCGCTAACATCCAAGTTTACAACTTTAAAACCCGCCCAATTAACCGCAGACGATATCGCAGTTGCCATATCTTTCGGCATTGCCGCAACAAAAACATCCAGCGTTGCCGCTTTGCCTTCTGCGGCCTCGTTACGCCTTTGCACCTCGGCACTAATTACAAAACCCGACGGCGTACCCGGCAAATAAGAAGCAATCTCGTGCTTAGCATTTTCCAGCATAGCCGCATGGTTAAACTCCGGCCAAGTAAACCTTTGCACAATAATTTGCGGCCCGCCTGCCACAACAGAACACGCAAAGCCCGCGCCCTTAGGCACCTTCGCGTCCCGCGCCGCATTCCGTATAGACTGCGACAACCTGCCAATCCAAGACTTATCTGCCCAAATCGGTTCGCCTTCCAACTGCGCAATCCCATTGCCGATAATCTTTCCTTTTGCATCTACACGCAAAACCTTAACCGCCGCAGAACTTACCTCAATACGATACTGCACCTGCTTTTGCTTAGGGTTTGGCTTTGAAATCTTGCTTTTAACAACCGCCGCCTTCTTGCCCTTCCCCGCACTTTTCTCTACTGCCATATGTCACCTCTCATCAATGGAGTGGATTGCTTGTGAAAGAATAATATTTCAAATAACTTACGACTGCCACAATACAACCCCTTCTTCTCGTATATATTTATTCGTGTCAAAAATATGGGTTGCGTTGTTTATGGCATCTTTTGTTGTAAAAAACAGATTTATCTTCACTTGCGAATTTATCTCATCACCCAAGCAAACAAGTTCACCACGTTCACGCGGCGTAAGAATCGCTTCCATAACAACCGCGATATCAACATCCGAAGATATGGTTGCCGTACCGCGAGCCTGGGACCCAAACAAAACAAGCGAGTCTACATCAAATGCCTTCTTCTCAAACTCGCGGACATATTCGTCCACAAACTCCTTCGCATGGCTTTTGCGCATGGGCTTCCTCCTGTGTGCCTACTTATATATGTCACCTCGGCTACCGATTTTGCGAATAATGATATCACCATCTTTTATATGGTACATCACACGCCAATCACCAACGCGCAAACGAAAAGCAGAATCTTCATTTACCAACGGTCGCACATCTCCTTTTGGTAGCGCAAGAATTGCCGAAATCAACCGTTGCCGTTCTTTGTCCGCAAGTTTCCTCAAGTACTTCCGTGGGTCGCTTAAAATTATTAATCTCATGCACCCATCCCAAATTCTTTTATAAATTCTTCAAATGGCATGGGGTTGCCGTTATCTTCGCCGAACGAACTGCGAAACAACTCTGCACAATACTCATCATCCGCAACATCCGCAACCATTCTTAACGACGCTTCCAGCGTAACAACGAGATTAACCAACTGATTTTCAGGAAAGGTCTCTATTATGTCAAAACATCTTTTCTTTGCCGTTAAAACGCTCAAAAAATCAACTCCATATCTTCGTCATCTGTCACCGTTCCCGCACCAATTACGGGGCTGACGGCATACGCCTAAAGGACGCCGCAGAGTTAATATTCCAGCCGTCAAAAACAAATGGTGTACTCGTCGGTATCAGCACCTGAAACGCAATATTTACACGGCTGTAGTCAGATGGGGTTGGCGGAACAGTAACCGGAGTAACCGGGAACATGGTAGGCTCAAAGCTGTGCATGACGGTTGGCACGAATAGATTTTCCCAGTAATCATCCCTGTAAATGGTGGTTGTGGGATAGTTATAGTCGCAGACTATCGTGCGTGTGAGAATGTAGGTATCGTAACCGCCATTAACAGGGCAGTCAGCCACATATCTGTCTAGTTCGTAAGTAATTCTAATCGGATACCCGTCTTCATCTATTGCCGTTAGTATCAGCCTGTAAGTTTCCGTTACAGGCGGTGGTGGTGGCGGTGGGCAAGTACATGGGTCTGTGCCGCACGTACAGGGGGGGGGTGGCACAGGTAGACCGGGTATATCAAATTCCTCTACATCCGCAGTATCACTCATGCGCACGTCACGCACGATATTAAGCAAAGCCATTCGCGCCTGTTGTTCGGCAGAATGCTGTGCTTGAAGACGGCGTTGGTCTGCGGAAGCGGCAGACATCCGCATCATCAGCCCCATAACACCGCCCATTATTACCATCAACACCGTTATCGTGATAATAAGCTCCACCAAAGAAAAGCCCTTCATGCTTTTGCGCATACCAAAGCCCCCTTTCTTAAGAAATCTTACACAATACTTCCGCTTACATTTATTATGTTGCTGTGGCGGAAAAACCAATCACTGTCAGATGGTCTATATACATAAACCGTTACACGAATTAGCATAAGATATCCTTCATCTATACCATCTTCATACCCGGCACAGCACGTCGCGTCGGTACAAAATTCTACAATACTCGCCGCGTAAAATTCGCGCTCCAACCGCACGTCAAAGTCACCGCTTGAGCAAGGAAGCCGAATGCCCCAGTCTTCAGTCGCCAAATCAGCGCACCAAAACCTGCCCATTAAGCTTTCCATTTGCAACTGCGCTTCAATGCTTGCGCCGGTCAAATAATTTGCCCGTGCGCTGGTGCTTAACCCAACATGAAAAACAGTAACAACACCGGCAATAGCAATACCCAGCATTGTCACCGCAATAATCAATTCAACTAGCGTAAGCCCCTTGCGGTGCTTATTTTTTATTTCGGCAAAATTGTTTCCACTCATAAAACACCTCCCAGTTGGTTTGTTTCAACCTTACCAAGCCGTATAATTTTGTATAAACGCAGTATCAACCGAAGCAAAGTCATTTGCAAAAATTACTGCGGCAATTGCACGAGTCCTGTGGTCAGTAGTCGAAAAAACAACAACAGACGTTTCTTCCGCACGAACACCCCTCGCAGGGGTCACGAATATAAGTCGAGGAGGGTCATCCGCAGCAAGTGCGGTAATTCCGGCAGTGTTGGTTATTTGGTTAACGCCGGGCGTAGCGTTGAAATTATTTACCGCCGCAACTAAGGCTTCTGCGTCCGCACTAAGCATGGCACGCCGTGCATTATCCTGCACCCCGTTAAATGCCAAAACCGCCCCAACGGACAAGATTGCCAAAACAGAAATAACAATAATAAGCTCCACCAATGTGAAGCCCCCTGTTTTTTTTGATAAGTTTTTCATAAAACCACCCTTTCACTTATATAATCGCCGTGTCCTTATCGTTCAATGGCTAGACTGCCTTTTGATATGATTTATCTGTGTCTGTATTTGTGGCGTTGGGACAAGAATCATTTTCGTCCGGGTCATACTGTACTCTAACAATGTACCCGTGTTTTTTTATTTTCTCTGCATACGGGTTCTTTTTTGCGTTTGAAAAATCATATTCATCTTTCATAGTCAACCTCCGAACTTATACATTAACTCTTCCTTCTTGGTTGCTTTTCGCGCAGAAATTATCCGAACAACAGACTCATCATCTTCCCTGTAGCAATGGCAAACAATTAATAAATTTGCCTTTCGGCTGAAACCTAGCAATACAAAGCGTTCTTCTTGTGCAGAATGGTTTTCATCTTGTATCATCAAAGCATTAACATCTTTGAATGCAGTAGCTGCTTCATAAAATGATATTTTGTGTTTCCGTTCATTTAATTCCAGCTTTTTTTCATTCCAGTCAAAATAAATACCCTCAAATTCAAACAAAAAAACTCATTCCTTTTTGCCATGCCGTACACTTGTCACTTTGCCAATGCAAGCCTTATCCTGTCAAATTTTTGGTCGGTCTCGTCTTGCATATTGGCAAGCCTGCAAATCAACTCGTATGATAGTTCTATAGTTGCGGAATCCTCATCTTGCTTTTCTTTTATTGCCACAATATCGGCTTGCATTGCCGTTTGGCATTTCTCCAAATTGCCAAGCCGTCCGTCCATCTGCGCCATATCACCTTGCATTCTTGTCATATCATTTTGCATTTTTGTCATATCGCCTTGTATTTGCGTAAGAAGTTCCATTACACTATCTTCAAAAGATTTCTTTGGCATATCAACACCCCTTTCATGTAGTATGTACCCCATAAATTTATTAGCTTGCGCAAACATAGCAACTTTCAAGTTTTGAAATAGAGTTTTTAATTTGCATTTCAGTTTTTGAAACATCGGCCATTAGTTCCGTTTCAATGCTTGCAATGCGGGCTATAATGGATTCACATGGTAGAACTCCAAACTTCAAAAGCCTAACGTGAACCCCAAAACACCAAAGGGACAGGGCGGCAAGGAAGGTTTTAACCATGCCCTGCCCCTTTGATGTGGGGATACAAAACTTATGAAAGATTAGGATGAAAGGAGACAGATGAACCGTCTCCTTGTCAACGTCCATATCTCGCATAATTTGAAAAACCCAAAACACCAAACGGGGCAGGGCGGCAGGGAAAGTTTTAACCATGTCCTGCCCCGTGATGAAACGGGATGTGTTACACGAGATGCTGTGACAGGATACAACTAACGTCTCATATGGGTTTTCTTTACTGAAGATTGGGATTATGCCGCAACTTCATCAAGGTCATCATCATCCGCAACAAGCACCCAAACGTTACCGTCGCCATCGATCCAATCCAGTACTTGATCGAAACGCGCCGCACTTGAAAATGCAATCCTAAACTCTAAAGGATCACCAATACCAATATCAACAATGCCTTCCCAATAAGATGAACCACCAGCTCCGTCAACGGTGGTTTCATCTCCTCCCGCGGCCAAATAGTTGTTGAACGTATCCGCCAACTGCAACGCTGCAGTTCTATTGGATGCTATTCTTGCATTTCGCTGTATCCCAGCAATAGCTATTACCGCTCCTACTGCAAGCAATGCTAAGACCGCAACTACTACGATAAGTTCAACAAGCGTAAAACCTTTACGGTTCTTGCTGTTAATGAGATTTTTGTTCATGTTAAATCCTCCTTTAAGTTATGTTTTTTAGCAAGAGAACTTTCCCTATGCACTGTCGTGCACCCCCCCCACAAATCTGTGTTTATTTATCTCAACCGCACTTGACGGGTGAAACCATGGTAAATTGCTTCAAACCTTATTTACTTGTCGCCATAATGCCCTTTGCAAGATTTAATCTCAAAATCGCCATTGCCTGTGCCTTCGTACAGCAATCTGTTTTTCTTGTCTATTTCCCTGCTATATCCATTTTCCCATTTTAACGCTTCCGGATGCCCCAATCCTTTTGAAAGACCGTCACGCTGTATGCTTTTTATCAGAGCATTTATTTTCTTGATGGTTTTGATATCACGTGCTTGCCATTCGCTATATTCTTCCCATGCTTTATCCGAAAAATTTACCCCCACTTCTATACCAATCCCTTCTTGCGCTTTTCTGCAAAAGCCTCTACTTCCGTCGGGGGCATGGTTTCAAACGATTCTAATTCTTCAATTGTAAAAGTTATGGTTTTTCCTTCTTTAATTTGTTGACCGGACTGCTCTAGCTTCTCCAGATACTCTGCGTTTTGCCTTGCTTTCTCTATTTCCTTTTCGCCAACTACCATTCTGACGGTAGATTCCAGCGTTGTAGCAATATCAGGCAAAAACTTTTCAGGAAGTCGGTCAATCAGGCATAGGGAATAATGCTTCGCCGTTGTTTCTGTCATGATTGCCTCCTTTACATACCCTGTACCGCGTCCATCATGCCAAACATGGGTTGCAAAACGCCAAATAGTATGGGAACTACAACTGCCGCCATTATCAAGATAAGTGCGGGTTCCATTGCGGTTAGCATGGATGTGATTGCTACGTCGGCTTCGTCGTCGTAGTAGTCGGCAACTTGTGTAAGCATACCTTCCAGTTCGCCGGACTCTTCGCCGATTTTTGCAACACTGGATACAAGCTGAGGAAATTCGTTCATGCGGATAAGTGCTTCGGAAAGTTGTGAACCTTGTTTTACATCTGTTACTACTTTAAGCAATGCTTGTTTTAAGAAGGTATTGATAACCGTGCGGGCAGAAATTTCAAGGGCTTCGGGCATATTAACGCCCGCCGCAACCAAGGACGATAACGAGCGGGTAAAACGTGCCGCATATACTTTGTTTGTAAGTTTGCTTATCACAGGGACTCTGGTTTTGAACTTATCAAGATTGTATTTGCCGAACTCTGTTTTAAAGAACGTGGCTACCATAATCCCAACGGCTACAGCAATAGCAATTAGGATAAACGCGTTAGCCAGCATGAAATCGCTCACATTCATAAGCATTTGGGTAAATGCGGGCAACTCTGCGCCACCGTCTTCAAAAATTGTAACGAACTGTGGCACTACAACCGTCATCATAACAATCAACATACCAATCATTACGACTAAGATAATGGAGGGATAAATCATCGCGCCTTTAACACGTGCGTTAAGCTTTGCGGTACGGGTGAAAGACGCACCTGCGCGTTCAAGGCAAGCGTCCAGTGTTCCGCTGGCTTCGCCCGCATCCACCATGCTTTGGAACAGCACGGGAAATGCATCTATATGCGGGTTTACCGCTTCCGAAAAGCTACTGCCTTGTTTTATGGAAGAATTAACATCATCCAAGATAGTTTTAAGCTGTTTGTTTTCTGCTTCGCTTGCCAAAATTTCCAATGTTCTTACAATTGGTACACCAGAGCGCAACATGGCGGCTACCTGTGTACACAGGCGGGCGACCACTTTGATAGGAAGCTTTGGCGTTCCGAACTGAACACTACCCATCCCGCCAGCTTTTTTAATAATCGTGGGATAGTAACCCTGCTGGTGTAGCATTACTGCTACGCCGCCTTCATCCGGGGCGGTGTGTTCGCCTTTGATTTCGTTGCCGCTTATATTTACCGCTACGTAGGAATAATTTGGCACAGGCATTCACCCCGACTTTCTTTATTATAATCCGTGAACTATGTCAACCATTTCTTCAATCGTTGTAATTCCGTTTTTGAGAAGCGTCATTGCGGCGTTACGCAGGGATTGCATTCCGCCGTGTGTTTCGGCATAGTTGCGCATTTCGTCAACGGATTTTTTATCGTGAATCATGTTGCGGAATTTGTTATCAAACACGAGAATTTCATGCACGGCACGGCGACCTTTGTAGCCTTTCAGGTCGCAACCCATGCAACCCGCGCCGCGTTTAAAGTTTATTTCTTTTGCTTCTTCGTTGGAAATGTGTGCAGATTCAAGTTCGTTTTGCGTGGGTTCGTAGTCAACTTTGCATTGCGGACAGATTACGCGCACAAGCCGCTGGGATATGATTCCCACAACGGAGGTTGCAACCATGTAATCAGGCACGCCCATGTCTACGAGACGCAAAATTGTTGAAACGGCATCGTTGGTGTGGATACTGGAAAGAACCAAGTGACCCGTGATAGCGGCACGAACTGCGATTTCTACCGTTTCTTTGTCGCGGATTTCACCTACCAGAATAACGTCGGGGTCTTGGCGGAGGATTGCCCGCAAGCCTGTGGCAAAGTCCACGCCCGCCTTGGGGTTTACCTGCATTTGCGTAAGCCCTTCAAGGACATATTCTACAGGGTCTTCTATTGTAATAAGGTTGTCGCGAACATCATTTATATCGGCTAACATTGTGTAAAGGGTTGTGGATTTACCAGAGCCCGTGGGCCCCGCCACAAGGATAATACCATGTGGGGTTGTTAGCAAACTATCAAATTTTTCCAAGTTTTGCGGGGTGAAGCCAAGAACATCTTTTGGTTTGAAGAAGGAGCTTCTGTCCAGCAAACGAAGTACGGCTTTTTCACCGTGAACCGTTGATACGATGGAAACACGAAGGTCTACATCGCGACCTAGGATTTTTATTTGAATACGTCCGTCTTGGGGAACGCGCCGTTCCGCAATATTCAGGTCGGACATGATTTTTATTCTTGCAATCATCGCGCTGTGCGTTGCAATAGGGGCGTTAAGTACTACGGAAAGAACGCCGTCTATGCGCATTCTAACGCGCACTTCCAACTCGCCCGGCTCTATGTGAATATCGGACGCGCCGGAGGTTACTGCTTGCTCCAGCAAAACGTTTACAAGCTGGATAATGGGACCGTCGCCAACGTTGCCGCTTTTGGAATCTATGACTTCTTTCATCACGGATTCCATGCCCTTGCCGCCAAATTCCGTAACAGCGGCTTGAACGTATACGTTACCGTAAACGCGTTCTATGCAGGATTCTATGCTGCGTTTGCTTGCAAGCATGGGGCGCACGTCCATGTGGGCTACGGTGCGAACCTGTTGCAATGCGCGGAAGTTTTTTGGGTCTTCCATAGCAACGTAGAGTATGTTGTTTTCAATTTTAACGGGAACAAGCACGTTGCGCCGCGCCACTTCGATAGAAACAAGTTTGCTTACTTCCGGCGGCACTTGGATGGTGTATAAATCCACGTACTGTACATTATGCTGGTTCTCCAACAAACGATACAAATTTTCTTGGGTAATGTATCCGCGCTCTACGGCAATGTCACCCACGCGTTTGTCTGTATCTTTTCCAGCTTTAAGACACTCCTCAAGTTGGATTTTGTTGATATAGCCTGCGGCAACAAGCATATCACCAATTTGCATTTTTTTTGCCATACTTGAGAAACACCCCCACTGCAGAAGAAAATCCATGACATTTATATGTCAAATTGATTACAAATTAATTTTAGGGTTTTTCAGGGAATTTGTCAACACTTTTTTGTGAAACTTTGTGAAAATTACTAAAGAAAAACTGCAAAAGCGTGAGGAGGGTTGTGCAAAAGTTATACGTGTACACTTTTTATTCTATTATACTTCTGCGCGTCTTATGATATAGACGCCGAAATCCGTTTCCACAAGCCCGCTTATTTCACCAATTGCAAGTTCGGCAGTGGCGTTTTCTATTTCGGTTAGCATAGAGCCGCCGCGTGCAAATACATATCCGTCGGGGTTTGTAAAATCGTTTGCGTACAGCGAAATTAAACGGTCGAAGTCTTCGCCCGCCCATGCGCGTTGCAGAACACTGTGCGCGGCTTCAAAAGTTTCCTCGCGGGTTTCAAAGTCGCCGAAACCGAACAGGATAATTTGCGCACGGTATAAATCCGTGGGGGGAGCAGGGGTATCGTCGGTTTCGGGTTGGTTTGTTATTACGCTTGCGGTTCCTATTCCGTTTTCGGAAACTTGGTTGGCGGGTCTGTTGTGCAATCCTTCGCCAAAAACAAACGCCGCCGCAAATATTGCCGCCAGCACCACCGCCCCGATTATCCAAGTCATTTTTTTCTGCCTGTTTAATCTTTCGTGTCTTTCTTGTTGTCTCTTTTTCATTTTTATCCTCCTATGAGTTGAACAGTAAAAACCTGTATTTTCCAAGCTTAGTTTGCAGTTTGCGCAGTGCCCTTGTGTGAAGCTGTGACACGCGTGACGCGGATATTTGCATGACTTCGGCTATCTCCCGCACGTTTAAAAATTCGTAGTAGTAAAGAGTGATAAGCAACCGTTCGCGTTCGTCCAAGTTTTCTAATGCGTCTGCCAAAAGTTGCATGGTTTCTTTTTGCTCCAAGCTTGCTTCGGGCAAAGTCTCGCTGTCGTTTGGGGATGACACAAGCGCGGTTTCGCCGTTTGCGTCCAAATAATCGTCCCACGAAATTAACGAAATCACCGAGGATTTGCTTATAAGTTCCTGCGCTTGGGCAACGGTTATTGATAACGCTTGCGCTATTTCTGCAACGGTTGGCTCACGCCCCAGTTCTTCTTCCAGCTTGTTGCAGACGTCTATCATTTCATTATTATGGCGGCGTTGCGTACGGGGTACCCAATCCAGTGTACGAATCTGGTCCAGTATTTCACCTCTTATACGCAGTGCCGCGTAAGTTTCAAACTTCGCGCCCATACCATGCTCAAACTTATCAATTGCATCTATGAGACCGAAAACGCCGTAACCAATTAAATCGTCCATATCCACATGGGAATATGTATGCGCAAACAAACGCCCCGCTACATATTTAACCAAGGGGGCGTAATGGATGATAAGTGCCTCCTTTAATGCGTGGCAATTACTGTTTTTGTAGTCAATCCAAAGCTTGTTTATACTGCTGATGTTGGTCTCGTCCATAGATATCACCCGCGCTATTATACCACACAACAGTAAGATTTACCCCCTAAATTATGATTTTATAAACTTGTCGTATTCTTCTTGTTCTTCTAAGATTCCCGTCATGCGCGTTGTAATTGCCGCCGGGATGAAATTTCGTTTCTTGCTGTAAAATTGCGAAACCGTTTTTAGAAACGGCCACGGAAAAAGAAGCATTGCATGAATTATTTTTTCCGCATCGGCAGGCAGCGGCGAAGTCTTGTTGTAGATTTCCAGAAGAGTTTTTATCGGCATTTCGCGCCCGCTTTTTCTGGCATAGCGGCGAAGTAGTGAGGCGAGGTCTGTAAGCTGAAGGTCTATTGTTGCGTCTTCAAAACGGGAGATGTAGCAATGTTCTTGCGTCAGCGTGAAGGTTTCTTCCTTTAACGCCGCGTGGCATATGTGATTGTTTGCAATCGCGTTTTCGTACATATTTTTGTAATCCGTTGCCGATAAAATTTCTGCGGCTTTTTCTGCGCGGGCGGTGAACGCGTCCGCGTTTTTTAACACAAGCACGTCGAAGTCTGAAAGACGCGGACGGCGGTTCACTTGCTTAACCGACGCGCCAAGCGTTGCAATTTGCTTTGCGAAAACGTCGCAAAGCGATGGCGCACGAGAAATTTCTGCCGAAAGATTTTTCAAATCACGCGCCGCTTTGTGAAAACCCGCAAGACTTTGCGTCAATGCTTTCACATCGTCCAAGCACGCCATATCGGGTTCGCGCCCGCGCACGTACCGCGTTGCAACAAAAATGTCGCGCCCCAGTGTTACAAACGGCGTTTTCTGTGTGCTTTCAATTATTACATCTGCATATAAAAATCCAGCTTGCTCTATTTTTTTCAGCAAGTCAAAGCTTGCGATAATCTCACGCGGGGTGCTGTTCGATTTATGTATTTTTGCGGAATCAAACAAATATGCTCCGCGCTCTTTAACCGCCTTCGCACCGGAAAATCCGAAATATGACGGCAAAATTGTTGACAAATCGCCCACAAATTCAACTCCATTCCAAAGCGTCCACAAAAATATTACGTTCGTTATTTACTATATGTACAAATTTTCCAAATTAGTAAAAAAATTATTCAAAAGCCGTCCCATTTCCATGTTTTGGTGGTATAATGTAAAAAGAATACTTGAAAGCGGTGGTCGTATGAGCGGCAAAACCTACGATTTAAACAAACTTTCCACATTGGGCAAGTTCGATATTGGCGTTAGCACACGCTTTTTTTACAAGACGCAGGATTATTTTGATGCACTAACTCATTTTGTCGAACATTTTAATCGCGAACTTCGTAACTATACCCCTGCCTTTGTAGTAAACAGCGATGATAACCGCAACGAATTTATTAAAGAGTGCTTTGAAATCCGCGCCGAATTTATGCGCCTTGGCATGGACGACCTCCTTGAGGCCTTGACCACCCTTGAAAACGCCGCCATATCCAAACAAGAAAAAGCATTCTCTGACGGGCAAATAAAATTCCGCGCCACAATAAATATTTACAAGGATGCCATAAATCAGTCGAGGTATCCGTAGAGAAAGACCTTGGGAGACCGTGGAAGACCGTGGGGCTCTGCCCCACACCCCGGAAACTTTTGAAAAAGTTTCATCAAAACTTTAACTTAAAACCGCGCATTCGCGCGGTTTTTGATTGCAACGTTGTATATCGCTAGTCCATGTCAAAGTTTGGGTCAAGCCTTTTCAAAGGCTTGCGGGGGTCGGGGCAGAGCCCCGAGAACTTATTGCAGATACATATTCGCTAAATTTGCGTTGCTGTCTGTGAAGGGTTCGATGAGGGGCTCTTTTGATGTGAGGAGGGTTGTGACGCCCGGGCCGTGGCCGGCTATGAAGCTGTTGCCGTGGACAATTATGCCGATGGTGCAAGCACCTTTGCGATAGGAACGGCCGAAGCGGTTGTCTGCATCGGTGATGGCAACTATGTCGCCGAAGCGCAGGGTGGCGAGGTCGTATTTGGCTACGGTTTCGTCATCAAACATGGTTATGTCGTAGTCGCCGCGGGCGGTGCTTACGTGGCCAAGGCCGCTTCCCATTATCTTTGCGGGTATTATTTTTGAAACGCCGACTTTGATGCGGTTGTTGCTTTCTTCTATGATGTTCAGTTTTTCCAGCAAAGACGGACTTACGTTGCGTGTTTTAATTTCGGGATAGTCGAGTAATTCCAGCCCTTGGCCTGTGGCTTTTATGCTTATCGTGTCGCCGATGTTTAGTTTTTCCAGCGTGTCTTGCGGAAAGTGGATAAGTAAGTGTTCGCAACCGCCGTGCTTTCCCGTTACAAAACCTGTTTCGCCTTTTGCGTCGCCGCTTCGTATGCGGGCTTCGTTCCCCACACAGGACAGGATTGTAAAGGCTTGGTTGTATTCTTCGTCCTTGTTCCGTGCCGTTACGCCCGGTTCAAGATGGTCTGCCGCCCAGCCTATGCACGGGTCGCCTATTTTTGCGTTGTAAGTGATTCCGCCCGTTCCGGTTAGCCACACAACATTGCCGTCCGATGTTATTCTGCCTGCCGCGCCGCCCTTTGGATGCCACACCGCGCCCGATACCGAAACGATAGGCAATTTGTCGCTGTTTGTTCTCATAAATATCACTTCCTTGTAGAATAGTTTATGGTATAATATCTCACGGAACAATTCTTAGTAAAGAGGTGCTTGTCATGAAGGCTGAAGAAAAAATCATTGCAATGCTTGAAAAACAGGAAAGTATACTGGAAAAACACGGGACAATGCTGGAGAAGCATGGTGCTGCAATTGAAAATCTAACGGATGAAGTTGCGAAGTTGCACCGCAAACAGGACGAAATGAGCGACAGTATTGCCGTGCTTCAAGAGCGGCAGAACGATATGGCACATTGTATTGTATCTATTAATAATCGTCAGGATAGGATGGCCGAAGATATTTCCGCGCTTCAAGAGGGGCAATCCAAAATGGTTAAAGATATTTCCGCGCTTCAAGAGGGGCAAGCCAAGATGGCTAAAGATATTGCTGTGCTTCAAGACGGGCAGAACCGATTGCACGAAAGCGTGGCGGTAATTGAAGTACAGCATGGAATGTCTCTGGGGGCGTTGCATGACGGATACAAAACCGTATACGATGACGTATCATACATGAAGCCGCTTGTAACACAGGTTTCGGAAGATATGTCTTTAGTAAAAGCCGTTGTGGGACGGCACTCACAAATATTTAACACCTTCGGAACGGTACTTAAACAAGCACAGTAAATGCAGGTTCTATGGGAGGTCAATATGTTATTTACACAAGGAGAAATTGAAGTAAAACCAAGCGGGGTAGGCTATGACGAAAGCCGCATAGAGGTATTAAAAAATCACTTCCAAAGTTTAATTAACGCGGGGGAAATTCAGTGCGCAATGTACTGCATTGCGCGGCACGGAAAGGTTTTTGCCCATGGAGCTGTTGGCAAAAAGAGTTTCCGTGCGGAAGACACAACGCCCGCCGCGCCAACGGACTTGCGCTGGTATGCATCCATTACAAAAGTTATAACCGCCACGGCGATAATGAAGCTGGTGGAAGACGGCAAATTGCGTCTTAATTCCTCCGTTGGAGAATTTCTGCCGCAGTTGAACACGCCTCCGTTTAACGCGATTACTATTTTGCATTTACTTTCGCATACGTCGGGGCTTTATGCGGACGATGGCTGTTTTGAAAACAAGTATCAGACAAATTATTGGGGACTTATTAAAGATGCCGCGGCGCGTTACGAGAAAAAGGACGGCGAATTCGATTGGATTGCCGCCGCAATGAATGTTGTCGGTAGCGGCGTGCGCACCAAGCTGGGCGAAGAGTGGGCATACTGCACTTTCGGGTATGTGTTGCTTGGCGCGGTTATTGAAAAAATCACGGGTGTTCACGCCCACGATTACATCATGGAAAATATCGCAAAACCGCTTAACATGGCGGATTCGTGCTTTGGTGACGATATGACACCGAGTTTGGCAAAACGGTGTGCCATAACATATGAGTCTTCGGAAAAAGAAGTGCAGGAAATAGTAGACGGCACACGCAAACTAAGCAAATGGGATTTGCTTAAAATCCCAAGCACGGGCGGCGGAATGAGCGGTACTGTCCGCGATTTGGTTAGCTTTGGCAATATGTTTTTGGGGTACGGCAACGAGCGCGTACTTGGGCGCAAAGGCAGGGAAGCAATGTTCAAAACGCGTTTTCATGACCTGCCCAATTTTTGCTGGGGTGCGGGCGGCGCACCAAGAAGCTACTGCGCCGGTTTCGACCTGCGTTTAGACGTCCTTTCCCTTGCGTCAGAATCTGCAATTTCCCACGAGGGCGCGGAAGGCGCGGCACTGTATATCGACCCCGACGAAGATATGGTAATCGCGTGGTTTGCCCCATTCGTGGACAGTGCAATCGGCTGGTTTCCCAATGCAATGTACAACACAACAAACGTAATTTTTTCAGGCTTGGAATAGCATGAACGCATTGAAAACCCGCTTAGACATCTGCGCCGCCGTTGCCCTTGTCACTTTCAAGGAATGGGCGGCGTATCGCAGTCATTCCATGGTTTCAATTTTTGTCGGGCCCGTATTTTTTATTGCGCAATATTTTATTTGGACTGCTGTTTTCGCAAGCGGCGCAATGCCGGGCATGGAGCTTGAAGAAGTCATCCGCTACTTTGCGGCGGTCGCGCTAATCGGCTATCTTGTGATGGACTTTGCAGACTGGAATTTGTCTATGCTTGTGCGCACAGGCAAATTTTTGACATTTTCCCTTCGCCCGCTTAACCATAGTTTTTTCGCGCTTTCCCAAAAGGTTGGGCATCGCATTCTTGGCTTTCTTGTTGAGTTTTTGCCCTGCTGTCTTATTTTCGTATTCGTTTTCGGGATTGATATGCGCCCTGCGTATTTTGGGTGGCTACTGCTTTCCGTTTCGCTGGCGTTCCTTATGAACTTTTATGTAAACTATTCCATAGGCCTTGCCTCGTTTTGGATTGTGCAAAGCGGCGGCATACGCTCTGTTTATTCTCTCCTTGGCGGGATTTTTTCAGGTGCGTTAATCCCCCTTGTGTTTTTTCCTGTTTCGCTTCAACGCTTGCAGTTTTTTCTGCCGTTTCAATATACATCTTTTGTTCCCGCGATGGTGTTTTTGGGGCGGTACTCGCTTGGCGGAATAGAACTGCCAATCCCCGTTATTGTGGGGGTACAGGCGGTTGCCGTTGCGGTGGTTTTTATCTTCGCGGAGATTCTCAACTCCCTTGCAATGAAAAAATTTACAGCGGTAGGGGCGTGAAACTGAATATGCTTACTAAGGACAAAGCTATTGAATATATTGAAATTGCTCGTTGGCTGAAGAGGTGCGAAACTTCTGTTCGATTTGGCAACAAGAAAAGATTTGAACAAGCGGAAATACAAGCGGGTAAATGTGCAAAATCCATATCTGAAATTAAAAATCACACAAACGATTTTTTAAAAGCACTTGGGATGGATGCGGCAATATTTCCCAAAATGGAACAGCCAACATCTAAGGAGTATCGTAAAGAAATTAGAAAAATGAACTTGGAAAATCAGCACAACATAATTTGGATGAAGTTCACAAAAGACGGTTTTTTAGGTGTTGTTGCTGTTAGCAACGATATTAATTTTTGTATTCCACCATCAGCAACTTTCTATGCAGAAACGAGAAACGGCAAGCCTAAAAACAAAAATAATCGCTGGAAATACAATACTTCCGGCATCATTGTTCATCACTTAAAGAAAGAGTGGAATGAGGATTTTATATTAGTCTTCCCATTAAAAAATTTTCCAATTAAATTTAAACGAGGAGATATTGAGCGTGGCATTGGAAATTACTTGATTGATAAAGGAGTTCCCATCTTGGATTATTATTCCCATATGTTTTGATTCAATTAAAAACAACTTAAACAGAGGAGTGCGTAATATTGGGGTGGAGTTGTTAAAAATGTTCTTTTCCATTTACAAATCTTGCATAAACGCGGCGTTTGCGCGGGCATCTGCGTATAGGTTAAATTTTCTGTTGTCGCTGGTTATTACGCTGGGGTTTAACTTGTTGTTTCCGCTGGTGACGGTGCTTATTTACAGTGCGGGGGCCGGTTTTCCCGGTTGGGGTTTTTATGAAGTACTGCTTATGCAAGCGGTTTTTACGTTGTCTAACGGGCTGGCGGGTGTGGTTTTCAGCGGTGTGCTGTGGGCTACAATGCAACACGTTCGGGAGGGCACGTTTGAAATTGTGCTGTTGAAGCCTACAGGCCCGCTGTTTTTTTTGATTGCTACCAATTTTGATGAGGATAGTTTGGGGCTGTTGGTTGGCGGCGGCGCGTTGTTTGCGGTGGCTGTGGTTTTTGCGGATGTTTCGGTTGCGGCTGTGCCTGCGTTTTTGGTCTTGTTTGCGGCGGGTTTTTGCGTGATGGCGGGGGTAAATATGCTTATGGCGGCGACTTCTTTTAAATGGGTGGGAAATTCGCGCATTCCTGAGATTTTCGATAGCTTGCTTAATTTCGGAAAGTACCCGCTGACTATTTTCCCCAATGCCATTCGTGGGCTTGCCACGTTTGTTATTCCCGTTGGAATGATTGCGTTTTATCCCGCAAACGCGCTTTTGGGCAATTGGGATTGGCGAACACTTTTTGTAGTTGTGCCGTCCATTTTGTTTATGCTTTTTGGTGTGCGGACGTATCAAAAAATGGTGCGGGCGTACGAAGGGGTGGGCGGCTGATGAATGTCATTGAGGTGAGCAACCTTACAAAAACATATACAACCCATAAACGCGGAAGCGGCTTTGGCGCGGCGGTGAAAAGCCTTTTTGTGCGCGAAAAGGTTGAGGTTTGCGCCGTGGATGATATTTCTTTCACGGTGAAAAAGGGTAGCATCTGCGGGCTTTTGGGGCCGAACGGCGCGGGGAAATCCACCACGATAAAAATGCTTTGCGGCGCATTGTATCCGACGGGTGGGAAAATAAATTCGCTGGGCTTTAACCCCTACGCCGACCGCAAAAAATACGTGCGCAAAATAGGCGCGGTGTTCGGGCAACGCTCGCAGCTTGTGTGGGATATTCCGCCCGTGGACAGCTTTAATATGAACCGAGCAATTTACGCAATACCCGCCGCCGATTACAAAAAACGCCTTTCGCACCTTGCCGCGCTTTTTGAAATCCAAGACGTAATGCAAAAGCCAACCCGCGTACTTTCCCTCGGCGAGCGCATGAAATGCGAGTTCATTATGGCAATGCTTCACAACCCCGAAATCGTTTTCTTGGACGAGCCCACAATAGGGCTGGACATTCTGGCAAAGACAAAAATCCGCGAGTTTATCCGCGAAATAAACGCGGGCGGAACAACCTTCATCCTAACCACCCACGACCTTGAAGACGTACAGCAGCTTGCCGAACACATTATAATAATCAACCACGGCAAAAAGGTTTTCGATGATACGCTCCCCCGCTTGCAACATTATGTAGGCGAACGCAAAATAATCGAACTGAAACTAAACGTGCCGCTAACAATTGATATAGGCAAAGAACTTAACGCCCGCATAATAAAACAGCCCTCCCCCGTGGAGCTTACGCTGGAAGTAGATACCGCGTCCACCCCCATCGGCGAATTTATCGCCGCACTGTCGCGGAAAACAAACTTCGCAGATATCGCCATAAAGGCACTTCCCATGGAGGAAATTATCTCGCAAATTTATTCGGAGTAGTGGTATAATACTTTTCGGAACAATTCTTAGGGAGTGATAAAAATGCTTGCGGAAAAACTTGAGCGTTACACCTACGCCGATTATCTGGAATGGGGCGAAGATGTAAAGTGCGAACTGATTGACGGAATAATTTACAATATGGCATCACCATCAGCGCGCCATCAGGATGTTGTGTTTGAACTGGGAAGCCGTTTTAAAAATTTTTTAAGGGGACGGCGTTGCAAGACGTATCTCGCGCCGCTTGATGTGCGCCTTAACGCACATTCTTTTGACGATACCATCGTTCAGCCCGATATAATTATTCTGTGCGACAGAACCAAACTTGACCCAAAAGGCAGGGGAATAATAGGCGCGCCTGATATGGTAGTAGAGGTTATGTCGCCATCCACCGCGTACAAAGACCGCGCCCTGAAGCATAAAAAATACATGGATGCGGGCATAAAAGAGTACTGGATTGCAGACTCCGAAAACAACACAATGGAAGTCTATTTGTTGGAAAACGGCAAGTACTATTCGCGGCACTATGGTGGAAATGATAAAGTTCCCGTGCAAGTTTTGCCCAAGCTGGAAATAGACCTTGGCGAAGTTTTTGCCGAGGAAGTTTGGGGAGAGTAATATGTCCATAAAATCCTATCGTATGTGGTTAATTCTGTTTGCATTGGTAGCGGTGGTTATAGTTGTAATTGGGGCTGTGCTTATTTTTTCGGACGGACGGGGCGGGCAAGTCGCGCCTGTTTTTGCGGAAGAACCGCTGTATTTACCTGCCGCCGAAACGGTTTTTTTAGAAGCCCCTGAAAACGGCGAGGAAGAGACCGAGCCGCCCGAACCCGAGCCAACGCCCACGCCCGAACCAACCCCGCCCCCGACTGCGCGGCTGGCATTCGTGGGCGATATCATGTGCCACGCGGAACAGCTTAACGCGGCACGTATCGCAGCGGGCGAATACGATTTCAACTACGCATTCAGATACATCGCGCCGTACATACAATCGGCAGATTTTGCAATAGGCAATTTGGAGACCACGCTTGTACGCGGCGGTTATGCGGGTTGGCCTTTGTTTCGTTCGCCCAAGGCACTTGCGGAAGCACTGGTAACGGCGGGCTTCGACATGGTGACAACGGGCAACAATCACAGCTTTGACGCTGGTGTGGCGGGAGTGCGTTCCACCATAGAAATCCTAAACGAAGTAGGGCTTGCGTTCACAGGCACATATCTCACGCCCGAATGCCGCAACGAAATCACCGTATTTGAAGTAAACGGATTCACCTTTGCAATCGTGAACATGACCATGCATAAAAACGCGCTTTGTCTTGGCGAATACAACTTTATGGTAAAGGTAATTTATCTGGATTTGGTTGGGCAATCGGTAATCGACTACGACCTTATCCGCGACACAATGGCCCGCGCCCGCGCATTGGAAACGGATTTCATAATCGCGTCACCGCACATAGGCATCGAATACTATGGCACAATGAACCGCGCAGGCGGCGGGCATCAGTGGGACAATTTCGACCGCACAGACACACGCTGGGTAAACTGGATGCGCACCATGGAACTGTTCCTTGACGAAGGCGCGGACATGGTAATGAATCATCACCCGCACACGCTTCTTCCCGCAGAATTTGTGTATGTGCCGCTGGAAGACGGAACATATCGCCGCGCCTTTATGGCGTATTCCATGGCGAATTTCGTTTCCGCACAGCGAACCCAACCCCGCGAAACCAGCGCGGTATTTTATGTAGACGTTACACGCGACGAGTACGGCAATCCGTTTATTTACGCCGCGTCCTACGTGCCGATATGGGTACGCCAACACGACCCCACCCGCGCACCGCTTCTATGCTTCACCGTCCTGCCCGTATACGATACCCTGCGCCGCGTGGAAGAAGGCGAAACCCCCGACCTTCGCCCGCAAGATATCGAACGCCTGCGCGTCGTCCACAACGATGTAACCCATATGCTTTCAGGCGAACCAATCCCGCTTGACGAAATGGCGCAAGAATACCCCATCACCCGCTACCGCACACGCGCCCAATTCCCCGGCTTGCCGCTTTGGGGGACGTTGCCGTGGCGATAGACGGAAATTGGGTTAAGTTCTCGGGGCTCTGCCCCGAACCCCGCAAGCCCCTCACGCACGCTGCGCGTGCTGGCCGGGCGGCCTGCCGCGGCACCGGCTTACGCCGGACGTGCTTTGAAAAGGCTTGACCCAAACTTTGACATGGACTAGCGATTAACTGAAAATCGCAACCAAAAAATCCGCGTATGCGGATTTTTGAGTTAACGTTTTTTGTCGAACTTTTTTTCAAAAAAGTTCGTAGGGGTTCGGGGACGAAGTCCCCGAGGTCTTATGCAAAACTAATTCCCGTATTGACAAATAGCAATTAATCCATTAGATTAACCTGTATAAAATCAAATATTCGTAGCGCAAGCTACCTTGCACCCACGCAAGCCAAAATTGCGGACGGCATATGCCGTAGTATTTTGGCTTGTTTTTTATTTGCAAGCGGGAAAGAGGGAGAGCGTTATGGAAAAAATCGCAAGCAAGCCGACAATGGCGCATTTGTTAAAATTCACGCTTCCAACAATTTTATCCACGCTGATAATGAACACATTTGGAATAGTGGACGGTATTTTTGTGTCGCGGCTTATCGACCCAATGGCTTTATCGGCGGTTAATATTGTATTTCCGTTTATGTCTTTTGTGATGGCGTTTGGGTTTATGATGGGCGTTGGGGGTAACGCGCTGGTTGCGAAAAAAATTGGCGAAGGGCGGGAAAAAGAGGGCAGGGAGAATTTCAGCCTTATAACGCTGGTGTCGCTTGTTGGGGCGGTTGCGATATCGGTTGCGGCGATATTTTTCCCCGAAGTTATTTTGAACATCTTGGGTGCGGATGACTATGTTCGCCCTGTCGCAATGGAATATATGCAGCCGATGTTGTTTTTTCTTCCCGCCGCAGTGCTGGGGATGGTTTTTCAGCAATTTTTGATTACCGCAGGCAAGGCGCATTATGGTGCGGTTATGTCTTTTGCGGGCGGGATTTTGAGCGCGGTGCTCAATTATGTATTCATTTACGTGCTTGATATGGGTATTGGCGGCGCGGCGATTGCAACAAGCGTGGGCTGGATTATTCCCGCCGTGGTTGGGCTTGTATATTTTTCTTTCAACCGAAGCGGCGCGTTGCATTTTGTTTCGCCGCGGTTGGACTTTGCGGCACTGGGAAGGTCGTGCGTAAACGGCTCGTCCGAAATGGTGGCAATGCTTTCCGTAAGCATCACAACCATTTTGATGAACAATATCCTGATGTACTTAGACGACGGCGGCGCGGCGGCGGTTGGGGCTTCCGCAATAATGTTCGGCGGCATGGGAATATTCGCGGCGTTGTTTATGGGCTATGCCCAAGGGGTCGCCCCGATAATCAGCTACAATTACGGCAAGGGCGATACTCGCAATTTAAAAAAGGCGTATTCAAACAGCTTGCGCTTGATAGGCCTTCTTTCCGTAATTGCTTCCGTCGCGGCGTTTTTGCTTGCGGATTTGCTAATCAAAATCTACGGCGTACCCGTAAACACACCCATGCACGATATGGCGCGGACGGGGCTGATGTTCTTAGCCGCAGGGTTCATATTTATGGGATTTAATTCCTTTGGCTCTATGTTTTTTACGGCACTAAACAACGGCGTGGTATCCTCGGTGCTGGCGTTGTTTAACACGCTTATCTTCGTTGTTATCACCCTTGCCGCTTTGCCGCCGCTGTTTGGTTTAACAGGCGCGTGGGCGGCAACCCCCGCCGCCGAAGTTTTGAGCATAGCAATGACCGTTTTTTTCCTCCGCGTTATGAAGAAAAAATATGGCTATTCGTGATTGGTTTGGATTAAATCGGGGCGTTTGGTTTTCGTGCGCTCGACAGATTTTTCATGACGCCATTGCGCGATTTTTCCGTGATGGCCTGAAAGGAGAATTTCGGGAACTTCCCTGCCGCGGAAAACGGGCGGGCGGGTGTAGTGCGGGTGTTCCAAAAGCGGTGCGCCGCTTTCGGTTTGCGTTGTGGAAAAGCTTTCGTTTTGGTGGGATTCTTCCTTGCCCAACACGCCCGTTATCAACCGCGAAACGGCATCTATAAGCACCAGCGCGGCGGGTTCGCCGCCTGTAAGCACATAGTCGCCTATGGAAATTTCTTCCGTTACGATTTCTTCAATCACGCGCTCATCAATGCCTTCGTAGTGGCCGCAAATTAAAATAATGTCTTTTTCGGCAGAAAGTTCTTGCGCTTTGGCCTGCGTCAAAACACGCCCCTGCGGAGAAAGATAAAGCACCTGCGGTGCGGCGTATCCGCTTACACTTGAAAGTGGCGTTTGCTTGCTCTCGAAGCCGTTTTCTGCTTGCTTTCGCTGTGAGATTTCTCGCATCACGTATTCGTAAGCATCAAAAATAGGCGGTGCCATCATTACCATACCCGCCCCGCCGCCATATGGCGCATCGTCTACTTGCCCGTGTTTGTTTACGGCGAAGTCGCGGATATTTACCGCGTTCACTTTTACAATACCCGCCGCCGCCGCCCGCCCCAGAATGCTGTGGCTTGCGGCTTGCTGTATCATTTCGGGGAACAGGGTAAGGACATGAAAGGTCATATTTTCAGCTCCCGAATGCCATCCAAAAGCCGCAGGATAATTTTGCCGCCCTTTATATCAACGTCCACAATTACGTCTTTGATTGCGGGTAGCATGAAAGATTCGCCCTCCGAAGTCTCAATCACATACACATCATTCGCGCCCGTGTGCAAAACCCGCGACAAAACCCCGATATCTTCGCCGCTTTCGGTTTCCGCCTGCAAGCCAACCAAATCGCGAATATAATACTCGCCATCGTCCAGCGGCAACGCTTTTTCCTGCGGTACAAAAATCTCCGCGCCAATTAATTTTTCCGCTGCGTTACGGTCGTTTACTTCCACAAGTTTTAGAATCACAATGTTTTTCTGCAACCGCGCATTTGCCAATTTGTACGCCGCGCCGCCAATATTAATTTCGCCGCCGATTAGCAACTCAAAACGCGCAGGGTCGTCCGTGGTGGGCAAAACTCTAAACTCACCACGAATACCCTGCGCCTTTGTAATTATCCCAATCTGAAAATCTGCCATTTGTTTCTCCTTGCTTTTTAAGACCTCGGGGGCTCTGCCCCCGAACCCCCCGCAAACTTTTTGAAAAAAGTTTGAACAAAAACTTTAAATTTGGACTAGCGATAAACTGTGCCGAAATCCCAAAATCGCGCGTATGCGCGATTTTGAGTTAAAGTTTTGATGAAACTTTTTTAAAAGTTTCCGGGGTTCGGGGCAGAGCCCCGAGGTCTTAACCAAAGTATTTTTTCAGAAATTCAACATCAATTTGCGGGTACAGGACGAAATTTGAGAGCAAAGTGTGAATGCGGGTTTTGGATGTTGTTTTTATGGAGTCGTCCATGATGTATTTTGCTTTGGATGGGCTGCCGTCTTTTGTGGTTGCGGCGGTGATGCCCTTTAGGGTTGCTGCAATGATATCCGCTATTTCGCGCATTTCTTTTTCGCCCATGCCAAGGGTGGTTGTTGCGGGCGTTCCGAAGCGTAGACCGCTTGTGTACCACGGCCCGAATTTGTCGCCCGGGAGAGTGTTTCGGTTTAGGGTAAGGCCGCATTCGCGCAGGGCAAGTTCGGCTTGACGACCTGTTAGTCCGAGTTTTTCCACGTTTACGAGAACGATATGGTTTTCTGTTCCGCCTGTTTGAACGTGCAATCCTTTTTCGATTAACGCGCTTGCAAGTGTGTCTGCGTTTTCCACCACTTTTTTTGCATACGCTTTGTACTCGGGCGTGTTTGCTTCTTGGAACGCAATCGCTTTTGCGGCAACAACGTGGGGCAACGGCCCGCCCAAAACGTGGGGGCATCCCTTGTCCACGTACTCTGCGTATTCCTGTTTGCACAAGACCATTCCGCCGCGAGGGCCGCGCAGGGTTTTGTGCGTTGTGGTGGTAACAAGGTCTGCATATTCCACGGGGTTGTGCTTGCCGGAAATCGCATCGCCCGCAACAAGCCCCGCAAAGTGCGCCATATCAACAACCATCACCGCGCCAACTTCGTCTGCGTATTTGCGAAGAAGGGCGTAATCTATGTTTCGCGGATACGCGCTGAAACCAAGCAAAAATATCAGCGGCTTAATTTCTTGCAACATTTTGCGCAGTTCGTCATAATCCAGTAAGCCCGTTTCGGGGTTTACATTGTAGTCGAATACTTCAAAAAGTTGCGCAGAAACATTGTGTCTGTAACCATGCGTTAAGTGTCCGCCCGAGTACAAGCCCATGCCAAGAAGCCGCTGATTTCCCATAGCCATGCGAATTTTGTCCCACTCATCTTTAGAAATGGTAAGGATATTTTTTTCTCCAAGCTCGTCCATCATGGGCGTTTGAACTTTTTTGCGAAGCACTGCCAAAAACGCAACCAAGTTAGCATCCGCGCCAGAGTGCGGCTGAACATACGCGTGTTCCGCCCCAAAAAGTTTTTTAGCCTCGTCGCAAGCCATGCGCTCGATATTATCCACATTGTCGCAACCCGCATAGAATCTGTTTTCCACAAAGCCTTCCGCGTATTTATCGGTAAGCAAATTGCCCATCGCACTTTGCGCATTCAGCGACGAATAGTTTTCGCTGGCAATCAACTTTAGGTGCGAACGCTGGTCGATTAATTCCTGCAAAATGCTTTTCGCAATTTGCGGATTCCGTTTCGCAACCATGTCAAGGTTTGCGGTAAACTGCACCATTTCCGTACTTAATTCGTTCAGCGGCTTTGAAGCCAAGTAATCTTTTAGCATCTCCATTTTTCATTCTCCTTTATTAATCCCGCCAATAGGCTTTTTTTAAGAATAATTGCCATATTCTGTTTGTTTCGGAAAAGTCCGTTTTCTGCGAAAATTCGCCTTCGATACCAAGCATTTTAAGTTCGTGCAGAATTTGCTCCGAGCGTTCGCAGTCGCGTATGCTCCACAGAAAAGCGGATAGTAAGCGGTATTCTTCTGTGTTTGTTGTTTTGTTGCGCGAATACTCTTCGATGTTTTCAATCAGCCGCAAGAAGTACACGGGGCGGTAACGCGGGTCGCTTATGTCGCTGTCAAAATCGCTTGCGTAATTCCTCAAACTGTTGCAGATAATCCTGTACATGAAAATTTCCTTTCGCCGCAATTTCCTCCAAGCAACGCGCCATATTTTCAAGCAACGTGTTTTTTGCTTTCGGAAGCAAATCACCATCAAGAAGACTTTTCAAAAGCGTAAAGATCAACGAAATATCCGACAGCGGCAACAATTCCGAAATATCGTGAAAATCCCTTTCGTTAAGCCGCGCCAGCTTGCTGATTATAATATCCTCACGGGATAATACATAAACGGGCAAATACTCAAACTGCGGCAGACGAGCTGCCCGCGCCTTATACCCCGCCGCAAGAGCGGCAAGTTTCGGCTCTATTAAATCGAATGGTTCAAGCGGCTTCATTACGCGCCCCAAAGACGCGGCATAGTCCAAATCAATAATGTCGAAGTCCCGCGTGGCACGTTCAAGATATCCCGCAAGAACACAGCCCGCACCGCCAAGCAAATATATTTCAAATGGCTCTGTGTTAGTTGCCTTTGCCAGTGTTTCCATGTCTGCAATTGCGTTTTCCATGTCCTCTTTTAGAAAGCCGCTACCCATAAAACAACTTAACCCGTCCGTGTTTTCGTGTTGCGTTCATATCTATGAGCCGTTGGTTTGCAGAGCCGCGGAATTTCAAATTTAAGTCCCTTTCTTCCTTGAGGTATGGGCCGTCGATGAGGTAATCGGTTAAGTCCAAGAGTGCGTGAATGTCTGCGTCGTCGCGGCTTTTTAGCTCTTCATATAAATGCCCTGTGAATGTTGTTACATCCCAGCCAATGCGTTTCGCTTCAAAGGCAATCTGCGCCAAGTCGCCCGCTTGCATAAACGGCTCGCCGCCGGAAAATGTCACGCCCTTTATCATTTTGCGTCTCACCCCCGGCTTTTTCATCATCCGTATAACTTCGCGGATAGTATGCTCGCGCCCGCCCGTCCGTGAATGGCTGTCCGGATTATGACAGTCAGGGCAACCCAAATCACAGCCCTGCACAAAAATAACAACCCTTATGCCCGGGCCGTCTACCAAAGACTCGTATGTTATACCGGAAATTCGCATTATGCTCTCCTAATTTTTACACTTCATCTGTATGGATAATGCGGCTTTCTTCCTCTGCCAATTTGTAATCGTTGAACCTGTCGAGGGTGGAAAGATAGCCAGTAATGCGCCGAACGCGGCTGATATCGGTGCTTCCGCAAGCGGGGCAGGTTTCGCTTGCGTGTAGACCCTGCGTTCCGCAGTCGCGGCAGATGTCCAGCGGGAAGTTTACGGCACCGTAACCCATGTCTGCTTCTGCCATGGCGCGTATGATTTTTTCGTAAGCTTCAATATTATGCCCGGGCGCGGAAGCGAGTTCCACATATGAAATATGCCCCGCGTTGCAGTACACGTGGTAAGGACCCTCTATTGCTATTTTTTCCAAAGCCGTAATTTTGCATTCCACGGGAACATGGAAAGAATTGGTATACCATTTTTTGTCTGTTATTCCTTTGCGCTTGCCGTATTTTTCCAAATCCATTGCGACAAATTTGCCTGAAAGCTGTTCCGCAGGGGTTGCAAGAAGCGAAAAGTTTAAGCCGTGTTTTTGAGAAGCTTCATCGCAAATGGCGCGCATATGACGCACGATAGAAACGCCTTGCGCTTGCGCACCGGGGTCTTCGCCGTGGTGACTGCCCGTAAGCGCGACAAGACACTCCGCAAGCCCGATAAACCCGATGGAAAGCGTCCCGTGTTTGATTGCTTTTTCTATTGGGTCGTTGGGTTTAAGGTCGTCGCTTTCTACATAAAGTTTTTGACCCATCAAAAACGGAAAGTCTTTCACACGCAGATTTTTTTGCAGATTATATCTTGTTAAAAGTTGCTGAACCGCCTTTTCCATTGTCTTATCCAAAAGCCTGTAAAACTCGCCCAAGTTATTGCCCGCACGAATTCCCAAGCGCGGCAAATTAATAGATGTGAAGCTCAAATTTCCGCGTCCGTTTGTTACTTCCGCCCCGTTTATATTGCCTATTACGCGGGTGCGACAACCCATGTAGCACACCTCTTCATCCCCGAAAACATTATTAAACGTCGCATCCAAAAACGAAAACGTCGGGAAAAGTCGCTTGCAAGCAACTTTCATCGCAAGGTGGAAAAGGTCGTAGTTGGGGTCGCCCTCGTCAAAATTTATGCCGTATTTCAATTTAAAAATCAGGTTGGGGAAAATGGGCGTTTCGCCTTTTCCAAGGCCGCGTTCGTATGCGCGGAGGAAACACTCCGTAACCATGCGCCCCGCACGTGAAGTATCCGTTCCCAAGTTGATGCTGGAAAACGGCACTTGCGCACCCGCCCGCGAATGCATTGTATTCAAATTGTATATAAACGCTTCCATTGCTTGATAAGTTTCCTTGCGGGTATGCTTGTCCACAAGTTCCAAAATTTCTTCTTCGGGTGCGGTTAGTTTTAGTTCTTCCAAATTTTCGCGCAAAAGTTTTTCCTGCCGCGCATATTCGATTTCAACAAAGGGCGCCATATCGCGGTCGAAAAACCCAAAGCTTTGCCCGCCGTGCATATCATTCTGGTTGGATTGCAAAATAATCGCAGCCAAAGCCGTTGCAGAACGTATATTTTTTGGCGAACGAATAGAACCATGCCCGTTATTAAATCCATTTACCAACAATTTATCCAGCGGAATTTGCAAGCACGTAAGGGTTTTCCCATACCAAGACAAGTCTTGTATGTAGATATCCCCGTTTAAATGGGCGGAACTTTCCTCCGCAGGAATAACGCGCTTCAAATAGAAGCTCTTGGAAGCCGCTTCCGAAATCTGAAGCACCTTCGCCGATGGCGAATTGCCCACGTTTGCATTATCTCTATTTGTTTCACGCACGATTTCCGCAACCGCGTCCATAAGTTCGCTGCGCGCTTCGCGGATTGCCGTGCGTTTTTGTCTATACAAAATGTACGCCTTCGCAACCTTGGAATGCCCGCCTTCAATAAGCACCGTTTCAACCAAGTCCTGCACATTTTCCACGGTACAAGGCGCGTCTGCAAATTGTTCTTCCAGTTTTTTCAGCACGTTCAACGCCAATTCAAACGAAATCCGTTTTCCGTCGCCCGTATATCCGCCCGTTGCGTCAAACGCTTTATCTATACACGCCGCTATTTTGCCCGTATCAAACGGAACTTCAACATTATCCCTCTTAATTATCGACTGCATTTTATCCCTCACACTCTCTAAGAAAAATTCCCAGCCAATTATAACTTTGTGGTTTTGGGAAGTCAAACGTGTTATAGTCCTTTTTGGTGAGAAAAATGAATTACAAAACCGTTAGACCTAAGCAAAAATATATGACCGTATCAGATATGTACCGTGCGTTTGGTTCACGCGGGGTTGTGGCGTACTCGTGCAAAATTGTGGATTCCGTGCTGGAGGGCGGGGTCGTAATCGCCGTGCAAAACGAAGGCGTTACAGACACAACAGAAATAAAAACCTACCAACGCAAGCTACGAAAAATGCACCCAGAAAAAGACCCCATCTACTACATCCGCATGGAGCAAGACGAAAAATACAAACAAGTAGTTCTAATCTACGACTGGGGAAACGGCGAAAGAAAAGTTGCCCCCAAGCTCGAAGTAAAAAAATCCGAAGCCGAACAAGCCATCGAAGCCATCCCCGACAACATCCTCGCGCAGGCACTGAAATTTTCAAGCGAATAAAAAGAAAGACCTCGGGGTTCCACCCCGAACCCCGGAAACTTTTGAAAAAGTTTCATCAAAACTTTAACTAAAAACCGCGCAATTCGCGCGGTTTTTGATTTGCGTTGGATAGCTTATCGCTAGTCCAAATTTAAAGTTTTTGTTCAAACTTTTTTCAAAAAGTTTGCGGGGTGTGGGGCAGAGCCCCACGGTCTTTACTCTCAATTAAGCAATCCAGCTTTGAGAGCCGTCCGGATTGTCGTTTAGGTTTTCGTTGAGGGAGTTTAGTTTTTGTGTGATGAGTTCTGCCCACAGGGATTTGTCGTTGGGCAGGTCAAATTCGGTTTGGTCTTCGCCCATTAGGGTTCTTATGGTTGCTATGGCGCGGGTGTTTTCTTCCTCGAAGGATAGGCCGAATTCGAGGTATCTGCCGGGGTTTTGCTGTTTCCATTCTTCCAAAGCGGGAACGGCGTCTTCAAGGTCCAGGATTAGGGCTTTGTAGCGCACCATTGCTTCGGGGTCGCGAGCCATTCTTTCGAGAGTGTCTGCGGAAATTTCTATGTTACGCGCACCTTCGCCCCAGTTTGACGAGCTTGTGGAAATATTCCAGCCCGGCATCATTTCGCGCAGGGAGTTTAGCACTTCGTTTGCGGATTTTCTTTCGCCCCGCGGTTTGTCGTCCACTATTTGCCGTGCTCTGCGGTAAGAGCTTTCTGTTACGGAAAGTCCGCCTAAATTTACCATGCCCATAATTAACCCTCCATTTTTTAAATTGTAATGTACTTGACATATTATCGGCTCAAATTGGAAATTTCTTTATAGCTAATGCAAATATTCACAAGGTAAAAATTTTCTTAGAAAATTTCCTATAAAAACTTGCATTATTTTGTCGCGGATAATATAATCAGAAATAGTGCGTATCAACAGTTGCGCACTAAAATAATAAAATTCTGGAAAGGTGGTCCGGTATGTCAAGCATGGTAGAAATTCGCTGGCATGGGCGCGGGGGACAGGGCGCCAAAACAGCTTCGTTGGCTCTTGCAGACGCAGCTTTTGAATCGGGAAAGTACGTACAAGGTTTCCCGGAGTATGGTCCGGAGCGTATGGGTGCGCCCATTACCGCGTACAATCGCATTAGTGACGAGCGCACGTCTCTTCACAGCAACATTTACGAGCCCGACTTCGTAGTTGTGGTTGACGCAACGCTGTTGGATGCTGTTGCAGTAACAAGCGGCCTTAAAAAAGAGGGCGCAATCGTAATTAATACCAAGAAATCCCCTGAGGAGGTAAAACCGCAATTAGAGGGCTATCAAGGTAAAGTTTACACGATTGACGCAAGCTCTATAGCCGAGGAAGAACTGGGCAACAGGAGCCTTTCCAACACAACAATGCTTGGTGCGGTTGTTGCAGTAAGCAAATGTTTGCCGGCAGACAAGTTCCTTACGGACGTTAAAGTGTCGCTGGAACATAAATTTGCATCCAAGCCCCATGTTATCGAAAAAAACATGAAGGCTCTTGAACGCGGCATGAAGGAGGTAAAAGCATGATTTATGTAAAAGATGCTAACCTTAACGAAAAATGGAACGAAGTTGGTATTGGCGGTAATATTTACGAAGCGGGCACAGCCCTTAAAGTAAACACCGGCGACTGGCGCGTTTACATTCCAAAGTTTATTGAAAGCGAATGCACACAATGTATGCTCTGCTTCCCCGTTTGCGCAGACAGCGCGATTCCCGTAAAAGACGGAAAACGGCTTGATTTTGATTTCAAACATTGTAAAGGCTGTGGTGTATGCTACAAAGTATGCCCCAAGATTAACAAAGCCATTACATGGGAAGAGGAGGATAAATAATGGCTGCTAAATCCATACGTGAAAGACTTTCCGGCAACGAAGCAATCGCAACAGCGATGAAGCAAGTAAACCCGCACGTTGTAGCGGCATATCCCATTACGCCTTCCACCGAAGTTGTGCATTACTTTGCACAATATGCGGCAGACGGCGAAGTTGATACAGAATTTGTAGCGGTAGAATCCGAACATAGTGCCATGAGTGCTTGTATCGGTGCGCAAGCCGCGGGCGCACGTTCTGCAACAGTTACATCTGCTTGCGGACTTGCCCTTATGTGGGAGCTTCTTTATGTAGCTTCCGGTCACCGCTTGCCCGTTACGCTTGCAGTTATCAACCGCGCACTCTCCGGCCCCATTAACATCAACAACGACCATTCAGACTCTATGGGCGCACGCGACAGCGGCTGGATTCAACTGTATTCCGAAAATAACCAAGAAGCATATGACAACTACTTGATGTCTCTGCGTATTGGTGAACACAAAGATGTTCTGCTTCCCGTTATGACCTGTCAAGACGGTTTCATTACATCACACGCTATTGAAAATATCGAACTGCTTGAAACCGCCGATGTTCAAAAATTTGTTGGCAAATACAGCCCTGAGCGTCATCTTATTGATGGCAAGCCCATGTCTGTAGGCCCTTACGACACGGTAATGTACTACTTCGAGCATCAATACCAACGCGCACAAGCAATGAACGGTGCGAAAAAAGTTATCCTTGATGTTTTCAAAGAGTTTGGCGAACTTACAGGCCGCAAATACGACCTGTTTGAACAATACAAAATGGAAGACGCAGAGCGCGCAATCGTTGTGCTTAACTCCAGCGCGGGAACAGCAAAATTTGTTTGCGACAAACTCCGCGCACAAGGCGAAAAAGTTGGCGTTCTTAAACTTCGCGTTTTCCGTCCCTTCCCAATGGAAGAAATCGCAAAAGCACTTTCACACGTGAAAGCTGTTGCGGTTATGGATAAAGCCGATTGCTTCAGCGCAATGGGCGGCCCTGTTTTCGCAGACGTTCGCAGTGCTTGCTACGGCTTAAAAGACCGCCCCTTGATGATTAACTTCATTTACGGGCTTGGTGGCCGCGACGTTACTATCGAAAACATGGAACACGTTTATGCAAGCCTCTCAGAGGTTATTAAAACAGGAAACACCGACAATTTCTACCGTCATGTCGGCGTTAGGGGGGTATAATTATGTCTTATAATTTAAAACAAGAATGTTGCAAACCCGAACGCTTTGTTGGCGGACACCGCCTTTGTGCCGGTTGCGGCGCGGGCGTTGCTGTACGCGGCGTACTTCGTGCTGTAAACGATGAAGACAAAACAGTTTCGGGCGTGGCAACAAGCTGCTTGGAAGTATCCAGCGTGCTGTATCCGTTTACCGCATGGAACGAAGGTTATATTCACTCCGCTTTTGAAAACGTAGCCGCTACAATCGCAGGTTGCGAAGCCGCTTACAAAGCAAGAAAGCGCAAAGGCGAACAAAAAGACAGCTACAAATTCGTGGCATTTGGCGGTGACGGCGGAACGTACGATATCGGGCTTCAGTCCCTTTCCGGCGCTTTGGAGCGCGGGCATGACATGGTTTACGTATGCTACGACAACGAAGCGTACATGAACACAGGTATGCAACGTTCTTCTTCCACACCAAAGTTTGCGGAAGTAACAACCGCTCCCGTTGGTACAGAAATGCCGGGTAAACTGCACCACAAAAAAGACCTTACCGACATCGTGGTAGGGCATGGCGTTCCCTATGTTGCGCAAACAACCTTTACCGCAAACTTTAAAGATTTGCACGAAAAGGCTTACAAAGCGCATTACACACCGGGCGCAAACTTCCTTAACATTCTTGCGCCCTGCCCACGCGGCTGGCGTTACGCACCCGAAGACCTTATGAAAATTTGTAAATTGGCTGTTGACACTTGCGTGTGGCCTCTTTACGAAGTTGTTGAAGGCGAATGGAAATTAACCTACGAGCCCAAAAACAAACTTCCCATCGAAGATTATCTTCGTGAACAAGGTCGTTTCCGCCATATCATCACACCGCAAAAAGTTATCAACCCCGAAGCGGTTGCAGAACTTCAAGCGCACGTTGATATGAAATGGAAAAAACTTCTTGCAAAATGTAATTAATTTCTATTGTACTATGAAAACGGCATTCGTTTGCGGGGGGATTTCCCTCCGCACGGATGCTTGTTTTTTTATGGAAGACGGGAACGCTTTAATATGAAGCGAAATTTTTTATTTGCGGTTGTGTTAACTTTTTTTGTAAGCATCGACCGCAATACGAGCGGAAGTTGCGACGATTTTACAATTTTTTTACAAATAAACCTATACGAATTTTGCCGACAACAAAGGGACTGTTTTGCTTAAAAAGCAAGATAGCCCCTTTTGCAATTGTTTTGCATAAACCTTACCAAAAATACACGCAATCATGCTATTAATTTTTACATTTACGGTGCTATTTTTACTACGTAAGACAAATTTTGAGGGGGAGAGTGGTTAAGTGGTTATGATGTCCGTGTGTAGTTTAGCCGTGCCATCGTGAAGAACATAATCTTTTTCGTTGTCGTTTCGCTGTCCATGGCAGCAATGATATGGTTTGGTATGACCGTAGATATCTACTTTGGGCGGAATCCATTGGCAGGTATTGAATACCCCAGAGGCCGCGTTGTTGATGTGATTAACGACCAAACCTCTGTAGACGAAAACGGAATAAGAAGAGGCAGACAGGATTTATTGGTAGAAATTCTTACAGGAGACCATCGCGGTGCGGTGCTGGAAGTACACAATATGCTTTTTATTGATGCTCCGGTTTACGCACAGGTTGGTCAGCGTGTGGTGGTTGCCCTTAGTAAAGACCCGATGAGCGGCGCGTATTCTGCCCATGTACACACCTACGAAAGAGCGACTGCCATATATGCAATAATCTTGCTGTTTTTGTTGTTGCTTGCGGCAGTGGGCGGCAAAGCGGGAATACGCTCTGCGTTTGGTTTGGTTTTTACAATGGTAACTTTGCTGTTTTTGCTTATACCCGCCATTGTAAGCGGTGCGCCGCCTGCGTTGCTTACCATATCACTGTCCCTTGTGATTATTGCGGTTTCCCTTATTGCAATCATGGGCTTCGAGAAAAAAACATATGTCAGTATTGCAGGGACTTATGTAGGTGTTGGCTTGTACGGCATCTTTTATCTTATGTCCGGCGCGGCACTAAGGGTTTCGGGCTTTAATGTAGGGGAAATGAGTTCGCTTATTGTGTTCGGGTTTCAACCTGCGGCGCGGCTTTCGGAATTACTGTTCTGCGGTATTCTGATTTCGTCCCTTGGCGCGATAACCGATACCACGGTTTCCGTTGCGTCTACCACGGCAGAAATTAGCCGCGCAGACAAAAAGCTGGACTTCGCAGGGCTTTTCCGCTCCAGCATGAGAATGGCACGCGACTGCGTGGGGTCTACGGCAAATACGCTGATACTCGCGTTTGCGGGTGCGTTTTTCATCACACTGATATTGTTCCATCTTCATGATTTCGAGTTCCATATGCTTATACACCGCGCCGATATCGCAATTGAGGTTCTGCGCGCAGTTACCACCTCGGCGGCAATGGTTTTGGCCGCCCCCGTAACGGCTTTAATAGGCTCTTATGCTTACAGCAGTAAGAAACAAAAAATATAAGAAAAGAGAGATGGGTGTTTGAGAAATGAAAAGAACAGCAGTAAACCGCAAGTCCGGTACGAGAAGATTGATTTCCTTCGTTTTAGTATTCGCGTTGGTTGCATCAATCGTTCCCGTACATTTTATTGTGGGTGCGCAACAGGCAGGACGAGCAGGGGGCAGTTCCTCTGCGGCATATGATGCTATGGGTTATCCTATAGAATCCGAACCGTTTTGCTGGTTGTGGTACCACGAACAAAATGCAAACGTTACACCATTTTTTACCGCAACACCGGAATTACTTTGGAGCTTGGCAGACCACGCTGATGTTGCTGTTGTACCCCCAAGAACAGCCGCGGCTTTACACGCAGCCCACTACATTTTTTACAACCACACAGGAACGCACACCGCAAGCATTTATGACGGCGTGTTCCGCACAGATGGAAGAACACAACAATTTAACGGGCTTTTTGTTAACTTTAAAGCACTTGGCATGAACCTTGCATTAAACGAATACACCGTAACAATCAGAGGATATCTGGACGGTACTATCGGCACAGGCCATAATTTCCGCATTTTAGGGGAAAACCCTCCCGTACAGTTCGCTGATTTTCATAACTTTGGCGTGTACGCAACAGGCGGCGCGTTTGATGTTACATTAACCCTTCCTTCCGCAGGAGCAGGCAATAATTGGCGCGGTACCGCGTTGCGTATCGAAACCAATGCCGCCGCCGCTGCAACCGACATAGTAATTGAAGAGCTTGTAATCTACAGAACATTGGGCGTAGAGCAAGACTTCTTCCGCGCACTTAATCTTATCCCGGGCGGAAGCGTAAACGAAATGCGTTTTTCTTGGCATATGCCGTTTGAAACGGGCTACCTTCGCATTTATGAATACGGCGAAACAACACCCGTTCAAACCATAGCAACAACAGGCCGCGAAACCACTTACCGCATGGGTCATCCGTGGTTCTTCGGGCATACCGCACAAACCCAAGCATACTATATCCACCAGATAGCGGTGGAAGGTCTGCGTGCCGATGGTTACTACGAATACGTGATAGCCGGCACAGCCATACAAACAACGCGCATACCATTCCGCACAGGTACGGAGGGCGACAGCTTCCAATTCCTTGTAATGGGCGACCCGCAGTTGGGCGTAGCATCCACAAACCGTAACCGCGACCGTGATGCATGGCACAGAACAGTATCAAGGTCTATGGACTTGTTCCCCGATACCGCATTCATGCTGTTGGCAGGCGACCAAGTTAACACCAACAACCAAGCCGAAACCAGATGGGGACCCCAAAGCTATAACGTGGGCGCGGTACAGTGGCTTTACGATGCATTGTTTGACCACCCGCAACTAAACAGCGTTCCCATTGTCCCGATAGTGGGTAACCATGACACAGGCGTAAACAACCTTAATCAGTTCCTTTGGCACGATAACTATTTTACACCTTTTGACGCCCCCAACATTCGCCGTCACGGCGGTACAAGGGTAGTAAGAAATATCTGTATCACTTGCTTTGATATCCCTGCGGCAGACCGCCCCGACAACTGCCCGCAATGCGCAGTATTCGCACAAACCCGCATGAACAACCTTGATTATTATATGCGCGTGGGCAACACCCTGTTTATCGTGTTGGACTCTAACACCTACAATATGACAACAGGCATGGGGCAGTTCCCCGACCTTGAATACGGCGTTGCCGCAAGGGTTGACTGGATTAAAGACGTAGCATACCGCCACAATGATGCTACATGGAAAGTGGCGGCGTTCCACTTCCCCATGTATTCCGGATACAGGTCTATGATGCACGCCCAATGGCCGCGTGACCATCAAAGAGCCCACTGGACACCAATTTTGCAAGACATTGGCATAGACGTTGTGCTTACCGCACACGACCACGCGTTTTCACGCACACACCAAATGTACAACAATGCACCGCAACTTACCCAACAGTGGATTAACGCGGCAGGCGTTGCCGCAGAAAGCAATGTTCCCACAAGCGCGGTGCTTAACCCCACAGGAATAGTTCACTTTTCCTTTAACCAAGCAAGCGGCAGTAACTTCCGTAATGTAAGACACACCACAAACCGCGAATATCTTGCCGCATACAACCAAAACTTCCGCCTTAACTTTACGGTGGTAGACGTTACGGAAAATACCTTCTCTATCAGCACGTACCAAATAAACGACGATGGCGTAACAACATCTTTGGTGGATGTTTACACAATCGTAAAAGGCAGTGTACCTTCGGGCTTTACCCCGCGCCAACCGCAAGAGCATATTTTTGAACGCACCCTTGGCGCACCCGCAAGTTTGGTTCCCACTTCCTTAACAGAAGCCGATTTAACAGCCGAAAACCTTTCTCTTCCCGCAACCTTTGGCGTGCAAACCGATTTGCTCAGTCAACACGGTACAGTTTACAGCCGTTTCGGCGGCGGTTACAGCTACTACTCGCAAAATGCGTTCTTCGGCGGAAGAGGTCGTCCCCTTCAAGTTCCTGTGGAATGGGATTTAGCTTCCATCGTAATCCCTGCACCGGATGCCCAACAACCCGGTCAAACATTTACGGTATACGGTGAAGTGCAGTTGCCGAACAGAGGCGTGGTAAACCCCGCATCGCTTCCCGTTGATGTTAGCGCGATAGTAACATTTTACGACCCGCGCTATGTATTCTCTCCCGAACTTGTGTGGCAAATGTCTGCCTGCGATGAAGTTGCGGCATGGACTATCGGCGACCCCGTGGTATTCCCGGACGGCGCAATTCACAGCTCTACTGTTCCGTTTGCCCGTGCAGGCAACCCAACGGTTACTCCCGTTGCGGGAGCAGGCGGAAGACCTGTTGCACTACACATTACCGAACGCCTTATGGGGCATTACACCGTGGATGTGTTTGTAAACCACTTACCGCCCGGCAATTACACCGTAACTGTTATAGGCAGAACCCTCACGGGGCTTGGCCAAACAGACAGCCCTTGGGGCGGTGCCGCTACTGCCGTAACGGCAGGCGGCGTGTCCACCGTAACGCATAGGTTTGACGTACCACTTGTTACACCGCAACGCGGGTTTAGGATAAACGGCACAGGTGAATTTTTCATCGACGACGTTATCATTGAAGAATGGGACTACAGATTTGTACCTTCACCCGCTACAGGCATCCCCGATGTTTCCGCGCCGATAGCGGCAATGTTCGCACTTATGGCAACTTCTGCGGTCTTGTGGGCGGTTGTAATCCGCCGCCGCAAAACACACGGGGTAAGTAATGCGTAAACGCAATAGACAAAAAAAAAAGCAATGGCGGCAGAGGCTTGTCCTCTGCCTTGCCGTTGCCACTACCCTGTGTACGCTTGCCGTTGTCGGCATTGTAGTGCCGCACGTTGGCAACCTGATGGCGTTCCGCCGAGAGCAGGCAATGTTGCCGAACTACAGCCCGTTTGACGATGTGTGGCGGGAAATAAACCCCGACTATGTTGGCTGGATTCGGATAAACGGCACAACGGTGGACTATCCCGTTGTGCGCGGGCGCGACAATGTGCAGTATCTTACAATGTCCTTCAGCGGGGAAGAAAATATCCTTGGTGCAATTTTTATGGATTACCGTCTTGAACTTGATACGCCAAACCTTGTTATCTACGGGCATCAAGCCCGCGACGAGGCAGGAACACGGCTAATGTTCGGCGGGTTGTTTTATTTCCGTGATAACGACGCGGAACTGTTGGAAAATTATTCTACAATCGAGTTCATGGAAAACGGTATGTTGCACAAATTTGAAATATTTTCGGCACGGCAAACGGATATTTTTGACCCCGGATATCAGATTAGGTTTGAAACGCCATTGGCTTTTGAGCTTTTTCTGCGAAGGATAGGCGCACCCTACGATACAACGCAGGTTATTACACTCTCAACCTGTATCGGGCATAACAACGACAGGCGTTTTATTGTGCAGGGCGCACTTGTAAGCAGTACGGAAGTACACTAGGTATGCCATAATGCCAACGAAAGCATAATCACTTTCGTTGGCGGTTTTTTTTATGAAATTAATTCAATCGCCCTGTCGAAATCGTTTTCTTTAATTAGTACGTAGTCGGTGTTGTAGGTGGAAATTACGAAAACGCTTATTTGGGCGGCGGCAAGTGTTGCGGATATTTTTGAAATTATGCCTATGAGGGAGAAATCCAGTTCTTGGTCTATGCGGAAGGCTCGCCAGTTGTGTTCTGTGTGGGTTGCGTTTTGCGGGACGTGGCCGGTTTCGCACACAAGGGATAGTTCTTCATCCGTCTTGGAAAAGAAAACGAAGGGGCGCGAGAAATCTACTGTTTTCATATCCGCAATTTTACATACGGAAAATTTTTCGTCCAAAGTTTTTATTTTCATGATAACCTCCAAAAATTTTTCTACTAGTTTGCCACACAACCTGTATTGACACAACCACACTATAGTCGTATTCTTAGAAAAATTCTTATTTTCGCGGAGGTAAAACGTATGTACACACAGGCGAAGGAAATTTTTGCGGAAGTGGGAATAGATACGGATGCGGCTATTTTTGCGTTGGACGATATTCCAATTTCGTTGCAGTGCTGGCAGGGCGATGACTTTCGCGGTTTTGAAGGCGTTTCTTCTCCCGTTGCGGGTGGAATTAATGTGGCAAAAAGCCATCCCGGCCGTGCGAAAAACGCCGAGGAATTGCGCACCATGCTGGATGACGCGCTAAAATTGATACCGGGCGCGTCCAAGTTGAATTTACACGCCATGTATGGTGATGTGGCGGGTGTGAACCGCGACTTAATAGAACCGCGAGACTTTAACTCGTGGGTGGACTGGGCGAAGGAACGCAAGCTTGGTTTGGACTTGAACCCTACAATGTTTGCGCACAAAAACGCTTCCGACGGGCTAACCCTAAGCCACCCGGACAAGGGCATTCGCGATTTTTGGATAGAACACGCTAGGCGTTGCCGAAAAATTGCCGCGTATTTCGGGCTAAGTTTAGGCAAGCTTTCTGTGATGAATTTGTGGGTTCCGGACGGGTACAAAGATATCCCCGCCGACCGTCTTTCGCCGCGCCGCCGCTTGGAAGATTCTTTGGACGAAATTTTCCGTGACCACTACGACCCGCTTTGTCTCTTGGACGCGGTGGAAAGCCGTCCGTACAGCATAGGTTTTGAGGGCTTTACTACAGGCAGTTGCGAATTTTATTTCGGATATGCCGTGAAAAACGGGCTATCGTTAAGCCTTGGCAACTTCCACACTACGGAGTCTTTTGCGGATAAAATCTCTGCCGCCGCCCTGTATGTGCCGCGAATACGCCTTCATATTTCGCGCCCCGTTCACCGCGACAGCGAACATATTTCGCTTCTCGGTGACGAATTAATTTCCGTAGCGCGTGAAATAATCAGGCACGGGCTTTTGGAGCGCGTGTACATCGCGCTGGACTACGCGGATAACACCATAGACCGCGCGACCGCGTGGGTAATAGGGGCACGCGCCATGAGAAAGGCATTGCTAATCGCCTTGCTTGAGCCGTATCGCGCCCTGCAACGCGCAGAAGAAAGCTTCGACTTTACCAAACGCCTTGTAATAATGGAAGAAGCAAAAACCCTTCCGTGGCAAGCTGTTTGGAACGAATACTGCGAACGGAAAAATATGCCAACACGGCTGGAGTTTTAATTATTGCAAAATATATGCTATAATGCGATGAAAGGGAGGTTTTTTCTAATGAAACTTGTAATGGCTATCATAAACGATGATGACGCCTTTCACATCATGGACCAGCTTAGTGCCAAGGGGTTTAGTGCTACCAAACTTGCCTCTACCGGAGGGTTTTTGAAGAACGGAAACACAACCCTAATCTGCGGCGTTGCGGAAGAACGCGTACCGGAACTGATGGAAATTATCGAGAAGAAGTGCAAATCCCGCAAGCAAATTACTTCCGTAAACGCGATGAACGTAAATACCAACGAAAGCTTTGCCCCGTTCCCCGTTGAAGTTACCATGGGCGGCGCGACAATTTTTGTACTAAACGTGGACGAATTTAAGAAAGTCTAGGGGGAAATAAAATGGACACAGGAAACATGAAAGTTTCGGAAATGCTTGCCGCCCGTTTTAACGAGGCAAACGCGGTGGAAAAGAAAGCCCCGCAGGAAGATTTCCGCTTCACATTAAACCGCCTTTCCGACGAGGGGCTGGCAGACCGCCTGCAAGGGCTTATCGGCGAAATCGCGGTGCAAGGCAAGCGCGTTGCGCAACACATGGATTTTGGCGAACTTAAAACCTACCGCAGTCTGATAACCAATTTCATAAACGAGGTTGTGTCCCATTCTCACGAATTCAGCCGCGAGAACTTCCTTGACCGTCGCGGTCGTCACCACGTATACGGCATAGTGCGCCTTGTAAACGAAGACTTGGACGAACTGGCGCAAGAGCTTCTTAAAACGGAAAAAGACCGCCTGTCTATTCTGGACAAAATTGACGAAATCAACGGCCTTCTTTTGGACATGATTGTGTAAAATGAGTCACGCATACATTTTTGTAGGTGAAAATAAAACCGCCGTAAGAAATCACGCGCTGGCAATTGCCAAAGGGCTTAACTGCGAACGCGAAAACGCTTGCGGAAACTGTCTTAGTTGCCGTGTTTTTGACAGCGGAAACCACCCCGATACCGTTTATGTAAAAGGTACAAAGCAAAGCGGAATAGGCGTGGACGATGTTCGCGAACAAGTAATAATGCCCATGGCAGTAAAGCCGTTCAAATACAAGCACAAAATTTTTATCATAGAAAGCGCAGACACTCTAACCCCTGCGGCGCAAAATGCCTTGCTGAAAACCATCGAGGAACCTGCGCCATATGGGGTATTTTTATTTCTTGCAAACAACACATTCAACTTCTTGCCCACGGTTTTATCGCGCTGCGTTGTGAAAAAAATCACAGGCGAAGACGCCGCCCCTCCCGAACTGCAAGCCCTTGCCGAAGAAATCTTCTCCGCACTTCAAACAGCCGACATCCCCGAAACCTTCGCCCTATACCGCAAAATCGAGCCCCTCCCCAAAGACGCCCTGCACGACTTTTTGAACGCCTTATACATCCTCTACGGCACAAAAATAAATTCCGCCGCAAAAAACGCCCAACCAACCCCGCAACTATGGCTCAACGCCACCGCCGCAATCACCAACACAAAAAAAATTCTATCCCAAAACGCAAACACGCAACTCGCACTGGAATTGATGTTGCTAAAATTACGCAACACTTAAGACCGCGGGGTTTCACCCCGCACCCCACGAACTTTTTTGAAAAAAAGTTCGGCAAAAAACTTTGACTAAAAATCGCCGCGTTTCACGCGGCGATTTTTGATTGCGGTTTTCGTTTATCGCTAGTCAAAATTTAAAGTTTTTGTTCAAACTTTTTTCAAAAAGTTTGCAGGGGTGTGGGGACAGAGTCCCCACGACCTTTGTTAAAAAATCCCTACGGTATTCGCAAAACCTGTCCAACGGATATTCCTGCGCCGCCCAGTTTGTTTAGTTGTGTAATTGCGGCGGCGGTTGTGCCGAAGCGTTGCGCAACTATTTGCAGTGTGTCGCCGCTTACTACGGTGTAGAAACGGGACTGCCTGCCTGTTTGCCCGCGCAGTGTGTTCATTATGCCATCGGCAATGGCTGTTGCGTAGGCGGTAAAGTTTTGGTCGAAAAGTTGGTTGTCGCGCTGATTGGTGATAAATCCGAGTTCAAGAAGGGCGGCGGGTGCGGCTGTATTTCGCAATACAGAAAAATTTTCGCGCTTCACGCCGCGATTGCTTTGCACTCCCGCGTCAACAACTTCATCCAGCACATTAAACGCGTATTGCACGGTTTGGTTTGGTGCTGTGGTGAAAACGAAGTTTTCCACCCCGTTTGCGGCGGAACTCGTGCTTGCGTTCCTGTGAATCGAAAGGAAAAGGTTGGCGTTGTTTCGGTTTGAAATCGCGCTTCTTTCGCTTAATGTCACAAAAACATCGCGGTCGCGTGTCATTACCACGTTTTGCCCGCGAGCCATAAGCAATTGCCGCACCGCAAGCGCGAGCCGCAATACATCATCGGATTCCCTGCGAGTGCCAAGAACCGCGCCGGGGTCATGCCCGCCATGTCCGGGGTCAAGCACGATTGTCCAACGCTGTGACGGCGGCGGCACGGGCGGTGCAGTCGGAACAGGCGGCGCGGGCGGCGCGACGGGTTGGCTTGAAAATAACGCGTTCCAAGTAAGCGGCCCGACTACGCCGTCAGGATTCAAGCCGCGTGTGCGTTGGAAAGCCATAACCGCCGCTTCCGTAGGTGGCTTCAGATAACGATACTCTTAATCGTGCAACCACCATCCCCGACCCCTTGCCGGAAATAGTGTTCATGCGCTGGCTTCTTGCCTTTGGAGTCCACTTGCCCAACGTGGCTGTAAAGTATTTCTATTTCGCGTGAACAGTTTGCCTTATCGACTTCGTGGATGAAAATTTTGTCGATAAACTCGTGGAGCAGTTCAAAGTTCAGTTCATCGATGCTTTCGTACTTTTCCACTATTTTGACAAAAGCGGTGGCATTATTTTTTTGATCATCACTCTGCCGCAGAAGTTTCTCTATTTCCGTAATCCGGCTGGATAAAGTTTCACGCTCCTCGGTGTAGTTGGCTGTCATGGATGAGAATTGTGATTCGGTTATCTTACCAAATATCTGGTCTTCGTAAAGCCTACGAAAAATGGTGTCCAGTTCGGAAAGGCGAGTTTTTCCGCGATTGTACTCTTGCCGCGCTTTGGTTGTAGATTTTTCCAGTGCCTTTTCATACTTGTTCTTGGCGTAGGTTAAAAATTCCGCTTTATTTTCTGTTACATAGCGAAAAACTCGCCTAATATCCGCCAAAACTAAATCTTCAAGTACAGACCGCCGGATGTGGTGCATGGTGCAAATATGCCCTGTGCGGTAGGCGTTTCGGTAAGTGCCACACACATAGGAGTATTTTCGCACCAGTGTTTTTGGACCTCGCTGGACATACATACGGTTTTCGCAATCCCGGCAAAACAGAAGCCCGGAAAATAAATCTATTTCTGCACCTCGACATGGGCGATTGCGTTGGGATATGCGCTTCTGCGCAACTTGAAACGTCTCATCATCAACCAAAGGTTGATGGGTATTAAGGAATTCGTACTGCTCCTCAATGCTATGCTGAACCTTCCTTTTTATCTTGTACGAAACCTTGTGACTCTTTGCAGTGTAGGTATGCCCCAAATACTCGCGCCTTGCTAAAATCGTGTACAGGGTTTTGTCGTTCCACCTATACGGATATTCGCCCCTGCCGATGCCGGAAGTTGACCCTGTGCGTTTGATACTCAAGGCAGTGGGTATAAGATGTTTCTCATCAGCCAGTCTTTGCCTGATGTCTACCATCCGCGCACCGCTTGTAAACATTTCAAATATCAATTGCACAACATGAGCCGTTTCCGGGTCTGGAATTAAATGGTGGCGGTCTTCCGGGCTGGGAAGATATCCATATGGATAAGAACCGTTGGTGCGTTTCCCATTTTGCGCTTGGTTTTTCTTGACAGCACGGATTTTCTTGCTCGTATCGCGTGCGATTCGGTGCCATGCGGCTGATGTAGCACTCGCCGTGTGATGCCCGCTTGGGGACTTCAAATGAATTGGCAGTTTCCTCGTTGCTACCCGATACTGCAAGCAGGTTCTTCTTTTCGTTGTAGCGAAAATGCAGATATGGTGGGTTTTCCAAGCATGACAGCGTTGCGTAATTGATGTGTAGCCGAAATTCCTTTAATGCGACACGGATTGCGGGCTTACTCATTTTTTTCGCCCTCGTCGATTTTTCCCTGCTCCACTATTTCATCAGGGACGTAATATTCTCGTGTGATAATTTCGCCGGGCGTGGGTATTCGCGCCACTACGGGTGAGCCGAATGAATTTTCCCAGTCGATGGGAAAAAGCTGTTTTCGCTTGCTGCCTTTACGTTGTTCAGGGGTATAACCCTCGGCATCTTCAAGATTAAACACTGCTAACTTTTTGTCCGGAAATTCTTGATACACAGCCATCGCTTTATAGCGTGTGTTGATGTCCCATTTCATCATGCGGAATATTTTTGCACACATATGTTTTGCACTGACCCGCTTCGGCGTAAGTTTTCCGTTTTTGAGCCTGCTCCAATGCGTTGCACCAACGGCGTGAAGACGACATATCGTCCTGTTTTTCCCGGTCAATCTGCCCGACTTTGAAAGGATAAAAGCAATTTCGCTGATTGGTATTCCGTGAAGAAACATTGCAAAAATCGCTTACGCCCAATTCGGAAAGTTCGGGGCGTAAAATATTTTCTCTGTGTCCGGGTGAATCCATCCAACCTTGCACGAAAACTTCTGCAGTTATGTTCGCGGGTTGCCAGTTAAGTAGCGCGAAAAGATTTTCGACCAAGCCTTGGTGATTGTTTATAAACAGAAGCGGAATATTGCTAAAATGTCCGTAAACAGGGCTTTGATGCGCGAAATAGTCCAAGTCCAACATTTCTTGTGACTTAAACCGCGCTGCCCGTGATAGTGCGTAATTTAGCGACAGTGGAGGCAAATCATACGCCGCACGTTCGATATTTGTTAGGCGTAAAATTTCTCGTTCAATTTCGCTGATATGACCTTGTTCGCAATAATCCGCGTTCCATGCGGCAAGTTCTGCCGGAGTTAGTAGTCTGTTTGGTAGCGGCATTGAAGTATCCCACTCCGAAAATGGCGAGAAGAACGGCGTGATAGGGATTTCTTGGAATATCGGTTCTGCAATGAATTTCGCTTCGCCAATCATCCAGTCGGCTTGCTCCGATTGCGCGATATGTGCAAATGTTTGGTGTATTCCCAATGGCAAAAATGACAATATCGCAATAATTATCGCCATTTGTATACGCTTTTTGAATTTTGACTTCATGAGTAAAACTCCTTCGCAATTTCAAATTCTCGCTCACATAGCAAAGCAATCTCCCGAATTCCATTGGTTTCGAGCAGGGCTTTCACGCGAAGAAACCCATTCTTATGCACAATTGGTAACGCAAATTTGCAAAACTGCGAAAGAGAAAAAGCGCGTAACAGCGGCGGTTCGGGATTTTTTGAATCCACGTTTCAGTTTTCGCGTATGGCTAATTTCACTGGGTATGGTAGGCTCGACGTTCGCCACAGCGAGGCGCACTCTTTGCAAAGCCCTACCGGGCAACGCCGCATGGTCATCGGGCATAGACCCGCGCAGAAAGGCGAA
>WQSG01000010.1 GCA_009788055.1 Defluviitaleaceae bacterium
TGCTGTGTTTGGATTCAAATCCCCGGCATAAATGGCAAGTGTGCCATCTGCATCATTTACCCAGCTACCCCCTGCAATCAGCGGAATATCCTGTGATAATGTTTCCTTCCCAACAGCCGTTTCACCATTTATAGCCTTGTTCAATTTTATGCTCTGGAGCGTTTGGGTAACTTTGCCCGACAGCACACGGTTGGTTTCGATAATCTCATCATTCAGCCGTTTATCTTCGGTTTGCCTATCCTCGGCTTCTGTGTTGATTGCCGTTGTAATCTCCTCATGCCGCGCTTGGGATTCGGCTTCCAATCCAGCCTGTGATGCAAAGCCTGTGTGACCGCTGTTGGCATACTCAAGATTATCAAGCTGTGCATGGTCTGTAACACCAGCACTCGCCAAAGCCTTAATCTGCACCACAATATCCGATTCTGTATCAACGTGCCATTTCGGAGTGCGAGGCGTTTGCCCGTCACCAATATACAGCGCAACACTCCCGGCTTCGTCAAAAAGCAAAGTGCCTCCGGGCATGAAAGTATCATCTTCTGTGCCGCCAAACGCAGAATATGGGAGTTTCAACATCGCACCAATATCGCCTTCGATTATGATGCCTTCCGGCAAAGAAGCAGTTACACGGGAAGCAATGGAAGGCGTAACCTTCCGCGCCACCACATCCACTTGGTTATCAATATGCCATTGGGCAGTTCTGGTATTTGACCAATCCCCAATATAAACAGCAAGCCCACCCATAGGGTCAAAAAATACTGTTTTTTGAGGTGCAAAAACAACATTTGCCGTGGTAAGATGTGCAAAGTTCGCAAATGGAAGCGTGACCATAGAGCCGACATTATTTGTTATTGCCACCGGGTACGTTTGCCAATTCACCCCTTGTATCCATAAATTTAAGGAATCTTGTCATATATGGCTACCGTTGGGCAGAAAACAGGCAGAAAAAATGAATCCGATGAATTTTATATAACCAGCTTTACCGAAGCCATGCTCAAAATGCAAAAAAATGTTCTTGCAACATGGACTCCCATTTGGGACATAATTTCCCGAAACAGCGAAAAGCTGAATATTAAAAATCTCGAAGAAGATATGATTTTCTCAATGGCGGCAAAACGCCAACGCAAAAAACCGAAGGGAGAACCGCCTTATGAACTCTATGGACATTCAGAAACTGCCAATCAGCAAGCTGAATCCGGCGAAATATAATCCGCGCCTTGACCTTAAACCCGGTGATACGGAATATGAGAAACTTTTGCGTTCTGTTGAGGAGTTTGGCTATGTAGAACCCATCATCTGGAACAAACGCACAGGGCTTATTGTTGGCGGTCACCAGCGGCTCAAAGTGTTGGTGCAACTTGGATATACGGAAATTGAATGCGTTGTTGTGGACATGAACGAAACGCGAGAAAAAGCGTTAAATGTCGCACTTAATAAAATTTCCGGCGAGTGGGATTTGGAGAAGCTGGCAAAGGTTTTCACCGAACTGGATGACAGCGGCATGGGTTTTGAACTGACAGGCTTCGAGCAGAAGGAAATGGATAAGCTGTTCCAAGAACTTAATCGCAAAAGTGGTGGTGATGGCGATGAGTGATAAAGAAACCGTCTTATACTGCCGTACTGCTAAAATGTGCGACATCGCCATTGCAAACCAAAAAGCTATACTTCTGCAATATGCCACAGAAAATGGCTACAATAATATATCGGTATATGTGGACAATGGCTTCAGCGGTTTGCGTATTGATGACAGACCGAGTTTGAATGAAATTCGGCAGGGCATGGCAAACGGCAATATTGGTGCAATAATTGTCAAAGATTTTTCTCGCATTGCTCGAGGTTCATATCCGCTTTGGGCATTTGCAGACGAAGCAGAACGCCACGGTGTCGCACTTATTTCTATAAACAATGGGGAGTTCAACTCGGTATTTGGAGATTTGCTGGCTTTTGTTACAAAAGAATGGATAGCATCCGCCGGGAAAATTCCAACATATATGGGGAAGTTATCAATCAAAACATAAAACACCAAGCATAATCATCAACGTATCCCATGTGAAATAAAATATAATTTGGCATCGTTCGTAAATATGACGAGTGCCGCCAGTTTCGCAAAGCGTTTGTTGCCCTGCCCAAAAAGAATGGGAAGTCCGAACTTGCCGCCGCGATTGCGCTGTTGCTCACTTGTATGGATATGGAGTACGGAGCGGAAATATATGGATGTGCTACAGATAGGCAACAGGCAAGTATCGTTTTTGATGTTGCCGAAAATATGGTCAACCAATTTCCCGAATTAAAGAAGCACATAAAATTAAATGTGCAACAAAAGCGTATGACGTTCAAACCGTTAAATTCGTTTTATCAAGTGCTTAGTGCCGAGGCGTACCAAAATCTGAACGGAGGCACTGGCATGAGTGACATTTTAACACTGCGCGAAAAACGTGCAAAAACATGGGAAGCGGCAAAGGCATTCTTGGATTCCAACAGGGGAACTGATGGGCGGCTTTCTGCTGAGAATGCGGCTACATATGACAAAATGGAAAATGATGTTGTGAACATGGGTAAGGAAATCGAAAGGCTCGAACGTGCGCGTGAAATTGAGAATGAAATTTCTGCAATCACTGCAATACCTATTACATCCATGCCCGGTTCACCAAAACCCAAAACGGGTCATGCATCTGCGGAATATAATGCCGCATTTTGGAATGCATTTAGGGGCAAGGAAATCAGCAATGCACTGAAAGTTGGTGTTGATACAGAGGGCGGCTTCCTTGTGCCGGATGAATTTAATCGTCAGCTTATTGAAGCATTGGAAGCAGAGAATGTTTTTCGTAAGTTGGCTAATATTGTTCATACATCCAGTGGGGAGAAACAGATTCCTGTTGTGGCTACCAAAGGCACTGCCGCTTGGGTAGAAGAAGGGGAACAAATCCCCGAAAGTGACAACACATTTGGGCAAGTCATCCTGTACGCATACAAAGTAGCTACGATGATTAAAGTTTCCGTTGAATTATTAAAAGACAGTGCATTTCCGCTGGAGGCTTATATTGCGCGTGAATTTGCGCGGCGTATTGGGGCAAAGGAAGAAGAAGCGTTCTTTGTTGGTGACGGAAATAAAAAGCCCACAGGCATTTTCGCAGACACAGGCGGTGGGCAAGTTGGCAAGACTGCCGACAGTGCAACCATTATCACTCACGATGATGTAATTGACCTCTACTATTCATTAAAGACACCATATCGAGCAAGAGCGAGTTTTATAGCCAACGATTCTACTGTAAAAATGCTCCGCAAGGTTAAAAGTGCAGATGGGCAGTATATTTGGCAACCCTCTGTGAAAGAAGGCACTCCCGATATGATTATCGGCAGACCGATATATACATCGTCATATGTTCCGGCAATCGAAGCCGATGCAAAGGTGCTGGCGTTTGGTGATTATTCGTTTTATTGGATAGCCGATAGGCAAGCACGGATGTTCCAAAGGTTGAATGAGTTATATGCAACTACAGGGCAGGTTGGTTATTTGGCAACCCAGCGTGTGGATGGCAAATTAATTCTGCCGGAGGCGGTTCAAGTGTTGCAAATGGGCGCAGATGCATAATGGATAGCCTTCTGCAAAAAGTTAAGGCAAATCTCATCATTACCCATGATGCAGACGATGTCATTATAACGCAATTTATCACAGCGGCAACCAGCTACGCAGAAACCTTCCAAAGTGTACCCGAAGGCTCATATGCGGAGAATAAAATGCCAGCGACTACGGAACAGGCAGTGATAATGTTAAGTTCCCATTTTTATGAAAGCCGCGATGGGTCAACCGGGGGATTCTTCTCCGACAGCGTTCCGGCAAGCCAGCAAGTGTGGAATACTGTAAATATGCTGTTGAGGCTTCATAAGAATTGGAAGGTCTGAACGTGTTTCTACATTATGTATAGTCTGTCTACACAGCGCATATTTTTTCCTTCGGCATATTGAGAGAGCGTCCAACCTATGGTATTATTGTGGGGAAGGAAACTCTGTTCAACTGGAAGAAGGTAAACTGTGGCATCTAAAAAAGGTAAGCCGCTTGGCATCATAAAGCTAGAAAGCAAGGATATGGCTATTTTCCCGATGAACGATGTGTTCTTGAACTTTACGTTTGAGATGATGGAGCATTGGGAAGCCTTGCGAATGGCAGTGAACCTTCTGATTGAGGCATTCAAACAAGTGATGCCCGATGCGAGGCTATATCTCATCGAAGGTGAAATAGAAGTAAGGACACAATTTAAGCACTATTTGGCAAATGAAGATGGAGATGTTACTACCCGTGACCAAGACATAAGAATGTTGGAACTTGACGTTTCTACTACCTATGTTGAATTCCAAAACAAGGCAAACCCTACAGTACCTATTAAAACTCGCTCAGTAGAGTATTTTGGGCTGGGCATAGGTCATGGCAAAGGAATGGTTGCCAATCAGATATGGCTATTAGCGGAGGATGTGAAAGAACTTCTGCATGGAGAAACATTCACTCGCTATATTTTGAAAGACGAAGTAACGGGCAAAGACCATCCCGAAAACTCCGGGATAATGTATGTTAGCTTGACGAAGTTGGCACAGGGAAATACTCCTGTGGGGGAACTTGCCTCATTTCTTTTGGGTATAAATCCCGACCCGCAAAATGAGGTTGTGAAAAAAATAGCAGATGCATTCAACGCCAGCTTTAAGAAATTTAAAGAAAGCAAGGATGTGGTTAAGGTGTTGACACTTAGGGAACGTGTAAAGGATGAAATTTGGGGAGATGCTGTTGCCGAAGGCAAAGCGGAAAGAGATGTTGAAATATCAAACAAATTCACCAAACTTAAAGAAAAAGGACTTGACCCATTAGCAATTATGCAAGAGATGGAACTTATGTTTTCAACTGTGCAAGTTGCGAAGCCATCCCAAAAATAACATTTAATTTGATGTGTTTTTGGGGAGTTTTTGTTGTTCCTTTCGTAAAAAATAAATATAATTACGCATCCGCTGGTAGCATGGAATCCATCCCCAGCGGATGTTTTTATATAGCTAAACCCATGTTTTGTACGCTTGCATTAATTCTGAGTTTGAGGGATTAATGTGTCACCGAAAACGAAGGGGTTGGTGGCATGGCTTGCGGACATTGGTATGGCGTTTATAATATGCGCGATGGTGAGGCTTGCGTAGGTGTATTTGAAAGTACAGCCGAAATATGTGCCTTTTTTGGCGGCATTAAAGCGCATAGGGTATCCAAGTCGGTGATGCTTGATTATTGGCTCACGTTTGGCTCTGAGCGGTATAAGGTTATATGCTTCCGAGAACCCACGCGCAAGGAAGTAAAAGGGCTTCTGCGCCAGCGGTTTGGGGATAAGTGCTACAAAATCTCCAAGGATGGCATATACTTTCGGATAGAAGGAAAGCGAGGTTGGCAGTTATTTGCACAGGATTTGGAAGAAGCTGCTATGCTGTTAAATAGCCCCTACATATAAGCCAATGGAATAAATTAGCAACTCGGACAATCAGCCTTGCATATGCTTAATAATCGAGTATATGTGAGGCGTTTTTTTATGTTGGATAAAAAACCATCTTACACCAAGCAAGAAGAAAATATAGTACATATTGAAGATAAACCACAATCCGGTCAATTGCGTGTGGGTAACACACTCTATCATTTGAATGTGCATTTTGGCAAAACACCGCTGGAAGAAATCCTCAAAGACAGGTTCTTAAACAAGCTGAAAACGCAGTGATGTCCAGCGTTTTTGACTTGCTTTGTAGCCGAACAAGCGGTATGCTAGACTGGCAAATAAGCCTTTTTTACCGCTGTTTAAGAAAGGGGTTTATCTTGTGAATAACAAACAGCGGATTAATTCTGCGGCAATTTACTGCCGCTTAAGTCGTGATGATGGTAATGATTCCGAGAGCAATAGCATCGGAACACAGCGCAGTATGCTTCTAAGATATGCAAAAGAGCGAGGTTTTTCTGTATACGATGAGTATATCGATGACGGAATCTCCGGCACTACATTTGAAAGAAATGGTTTCAAGCGCATGATTACGGACATTGAGGAAGGCAAAATTGGCATTGTTTTGTGTAAAGACCTTTCTCGTTTGGGTAGAAATAATGCGTTAGTAGCCTACTACACAGAACTCGTATTTCCCGATGCAGATGTGAGATTCATAGCGGTAAATGATGCCATTGATACAGCGTTGGGTGATGTTGGTGGCAATGCAGTAATGCCTTTTATGTCTGTCGTAAACGAATATTATGCGCGTGACATATCGAAAAAAGTGCGCTCTGCCCGACGTACAATAGCACTAAACGGAGAGTTTTGCGCCGGGAAAACGCCTTACGGGTACATCAAAGACCCAAATAATAGCAGGCGGATTATCGTTGACGAAGAAACTGCACCAATAGTTAAGCGAATTTTCCAAATGTGCTTGGATGGCATGGGAACATATCAAATATGCGCCCAGTTTGCCAAAGATAAAATTTTGACACCAACTGCGCTGGAATACGAACGTCATGGACGATATGCTTCAAGGTACGACCCAAGTTATCCTTGGGATTGGAGGGCATCAACCATTCCGGGAATTTTACGGAATCCTGCATATTTAGGGCATTTGGTGTGCAATCGCCAAACGGTTAAATCCTTCAAAAACAAAAAAATTATCCAAATTCCACAGGAAGAATGGATAACCGTGGAAAACACGCATGAGGCTATAATAAGCCAAGATATGTTTGACCGTGTGCAACCGATTGTCAAAGTAAAGCGGCGAAGGAATAGTCGCAATGTCGATAATTACTTCGGTGGCTATCTATTTTGTAGCGATTGCGGCAAACGGATGACCATTCTTGCGAATGCCGCAGGTACAGTATACTATAGCTGTGGCGCATATCGCAAATATACACGAACTGGTATCAACAGACCGTGTACCACGCATTCAACACGCTTTGACGAACTGGAAAAAATGGCATTGGCACTCATTCGATATGCAGTTGAGGCAACATTGGATGTAGACCGCTTTGTGGAGAATTTGCTCAATACAGTCGAAGGCGATGACACTGAGCAGAAAATGCTGGCAAAACTTAAAAAGCGTGATGTGGAAATAAAAATGCTAACCAAACGTGTTTTCGAGCAGAACGCACATGGTAAAATTGACGACAACACATTTGCAGACCTTTACAGCGGCTACCAATCGGAACAAAAAGATGTAGCTGGTAAAATAGAGGCTCTCGAAAAGCAAATGCGAGAAGTCAGAAACCGAGAAGAAAATGCTCGTAAATTTGCGGCAATGATAGCAGAGTACACAGATGCAACTGAACTGAACCGGGAAATGGTATCTAATATTTTTGAAAAAGTTGTAGCATACCAACCCGAAGGTAGAGGCAAAACAAGGCAACAAAGAATTGACTTTTACTTCCGTTTCATTGGGCAATTGCCCGATAATTTTTTTGAAAACGAAGTTTCCTTATAACGGTGGTATCCCACATATACTGACCCACGTTCCATCCATCGACCCCACATGGCTTCCTCTGAAAAATAAAATCAGAAGGCAAATGAAAACAATCAAGCCGCCAACAGCCAGCGCATTTCTCGGAAAATTCACGCTCAAAATCTACACCCTTGACCCTGCTCCAATCTTTGCAACAAGTTTTATATCACCCTCAATTATAACACGCGCTACAGTTGGTGTCAATCATAAATATTGTATAGGCATACATTATAATGGTGAGAACATTATTATACTTGAAAAGCTGGATTATATCTACAGCCTCTTCCCCTTAAAATTGATAGGGGAGGTGATACCCCTGTGGATTATTCATTGTTGGGTAAAAGAATACGCGAAGAGCGTAGAAAACTGGATTTAACGCAAGAACAATTGGCAGAAGATGTAAATGTTTCGTATCCGCATATTGGTCAAGTGGAAAGAGGTGAAAGCGGCATCTCACTGGAGGCACTTATTGCCATCAGCAATAGGCTCGGTGTGACCGTGGATTATTTGCTCTCGGACTATATCGAAAATGAGGATGAATATTTGCGCCAACTGTGGGTACGCCTCGTTAAAAACAGAAGCGAAAAGGAACAGGATATGATTATTAATGTAGTCAAAGCTATAATCAGCGGCTTGGACTAATCAACGGGCATATTCTTAAAAGCAAACGAAAGCCCCCGGCGTAATTCCGAGGGCTTTCGTTTGTTGGGTAACGGCTATAAAATGGCGTATTTATGCCGTTTTACAAGCCCTGCCCTTGTTATCCTTAAATCAAGTTTGCTTTTTCCGTATGGCTTACGGTGGAAAGCGTTGTGCGCATAATAAATCTCATACGCAGGAAAAACAATACACGCGAAAAGCCTTGTCCCACGGGCATTTTCGGGCGTTACTCTCATATATTTATTCATAGCCATTGCGTATGAGGTGTAGCAAAATGGAACAGCAAGAAGCACCTGCAAAAGAAAAAATCATACTCCCCCAAAATTTACAACACGAAATGATAAAGTTTTTTCTAAAAACGTCCATACCGAAAATACACGCAGACAAGGCGCAAATTCCGCTTGATTCTAACAGAGAATCGGAGCGGGTAAAATGATTAACACAGCGGTTTATGTAAGGGTTTCCACAGACGAACAAGCGCGGGAAGGTTTCAGTATAAGGGCGCAAGAAGAAAAGTTACGCGCATACGCCACGCTAAAAGACTGGAACATTTACAGCGTGTACGCAGATGAAGGAATAAGCGGCAAAGACATTGACGGCAGACCCGCAATAAAACAGCTAATTGCAGACGTTACAAGCGGCAAAGTGAAGAATGTACTTGTTTACAAAATAGACCGCTTGACACGTTCAACAAAGAACCTAATTGAATTGGTGGAAATATTCAACGTCAACCGCTGCGCGTTTAATTCCTTGCAAGAAAGCATTGATACGTCAAGCGCAACAGGGCGTATGTTTCTAAAAATCGTGGGAATTTTCGCAGAATTTGAACGCGAAAACCTAGCGGAGCGGGTACGTTTAGGCATAGAACGCAAAGCAAAAGAGGGGTATGCCTTAAATTCATGTGTAGCTACATTTGGTTACAACAGGGAAAGCGGCAACAGAATACAGGAAGTAAACGAAGCGGAAGCGGTAACGGTGCGGCGCATATTTGACTTGTATTTGCAGGAAAGCAAAAATTTTTCGCAAATATCCATCATGCTAAACGCTGAAAACATACCAACAAAGCGGGGTAAAAAATGGAGCATTAACGCCGTGCGGGAAGTGCTGACAAATCCTAACCATGTAGGAAAAGTACGGTACGCCGTGAGAGATAGCACACGATACTTTGAAGCGGAAGGACATCACGAAGCAATAATAGACACGGCAACATATTACCACGTACAGGAACGCATAACCAAAACGGCGAAAATTTCACCCACCAAGCACCCCACAAGCGGCGTATACTTTTGCGGTGTATTGTACTGTCAAATATGCGGCGAAAAGTACACAACCAGTTGGAATTACCGAAAAAAGAAAAGTGACGGCGAAGGAGAACGGGGAGCGGCATACCCCGCATATTTATGTATGGGCGTAAAGCCAAGATGTTGCACAGCGCGTTCAATATCTCACCCCAAAATGGAATACGCTTTTGAGCAATACATTAGCAACATAGAGGATTTTGCCGCGCATGGGAAAACCGAAGCGGAAAGCCCCCAAGTAAACCACAGCGCGGATATTGCCGCCATTGTTGCCGAAATTAAACAGATAGAACAGAAAACCACGGAAGTAATGACATTGTTTATGTCAAACTCCATAGACTTTACCACGTATCAAGGCATGGTAAAGGTAGGCAACGAGCGGCGCGTAGAATTGGAAGCGCGTCAAGCCCTTTTGCAAACCGCGCAAACGGCAAAAGAAGTTGTGTATACCGCTTCCGATATTATAGCCAGTTTCCGCGAAAACTGGACGGTATTAGACAACGCACAGCGGCAACAATTCATACACAAGTTTATCAAAAAAGTTGTGATACACCGAGCCGCGCCAAGCGGCGAAAAAAAACTAGGTGCAATTGTAATTGATGAAATTATTTTCAATGAATTTTAACCATAAACAAAGCCGCTTGCAAGCCCAAACGCAAGCGGCTTTTATGGGGCTTGTGCAGGATAGTGAGTTTATACGTTTTGCAAGTGATTTTTTAGCGAGAGCGCGACTATTGTAAAAAAAGGGGGCGGCGGCAATGGATAACACTTGGGAAGCTGTAAACGATTTTATTCAATACAAGCTAGTTTTTGGGGAACTGGACGAAGAAAACGACAAAGACGAATAGCGGCGCAAGCCGATAACGCAAAAAGAACGCAAGTGGGGCAACATTCCCCCGCTTGCGTTCTTTTTTGTTGTTGCTATTGCTGTACTTTTTCCCAAAAAGCGGGGGAAAATTCGTACTTTCCCCTACTGATAAACCGCAATATATCATATTCGGGTTTTAATGTAGATTGCAAACTTGTTCCTTCCAAGCCAACCTCTTTAAGTTGTTTAGCGGTAAAGAAATTTTTATCAAGCGGCAAGCGTTTTGCCTTGCGTAAACTTGCCTTGTGAAGCGCGTTATATGCGTTTGCTTGCCTTTGTTTCAGTTGCGCGGGAGATATTTCCGTTTTAATAAAATCGGCGTAGGGGAGGTAAATTTTTTGCGGCGGTAACATATTTTCGGGTTCGATAATTTCGGGTATTTCGGGGCGTTGCGCCGTTTGTAAAACGTCTAATTTTTCCGCGATATAATTCCAGTATGCGGCGCGTACCGCTACATGATATTTTTCCGATACGGATAAAAACCAGTTTTTGTACGTGTAAAATATACGCATTGCGGCTTTTTGGTACAAAGCGGGGTTTGTCGCTTTTTGGTTTGAAATATCGCAGTTTATCAAAGTATCTATTTCGGAAATTCCCGCATTAAAGCGGGCTTGTAACGTGTGCGGGTTTCCTATTTCAATGGTTATATCTTCCGAAGCGGGCGTTATGCGGTGTATTGATGTACCTTGCATTTTATGTTTTTCATAATCGGGGGCAATGCCACAATAATTAAACAAAGCGGCGGCAAGGTTATCAATTTCGCAACCTTCAATATTTTCGCCGCATAAGCACCTAACCGCCCAACGTGCGGCGTTGTATTGCGTTTGTATTTTACGCGCATTTTCGGCGGTATCTGTGAGATATTGCAAAGCGGGCGTTATTATTTCTGTGATGTAATCCGTTATCGGCGGCGTTATGTAATGGAGTTGCACGGCGCGGACTACGCGCATACGCGAAGCCGCGCCGATTAGTGTTAATTCTTGCGGCAAGGTGTATTTTAATTTCATTGCACGGTACGTTTGCGGCGATAGCTTTTTTAGAAGCGTGTATAATCCTAATGGTTTTTCTTGCGGGTTATTCGCGTTATAAAAATTTGTAGTTTCGGGTATGTGAATGTATGTTTTTCCGTTATAGCTTATCGTGTATGGGGCTTGCGTTTTGTTTTCCGCTTGCATAAATATTTCCCCTTCCCCTTGCGAAGTAGGGTATATTATATGTGGCATTTTGTTAAAATATGGTACACGAAAAAAGGACTATTAATATATTATTATTTAGTCCCTTTTTCGTCTACCATATTTTGAGTTGGTGAGAATTTTTGTTGTGTTTATTCTTATTCCCTGTGCGGGAATTGTACGACAAAAATTTTTGATATGCTTCCAGTTAGGGCAACTTGGGGGCGGTCAAGGCTTTTTTTGAATTTGCGGGGGGTTGGAGTTGGAATGGCGAAGTACGCGCCGCAGGCGCGGACTTTGACAGCCCTCCAATGAAAGCTCCGCAAGAAAAAAATGCCTTAGCCCCTCATGCAATAGCGGTTAGGGCAACTTTGGGGCGTTCAAGGCATTTCAAGAGGCACGTTAATCTGTGAGTAGGCGGCTGAAAGCCGCCGTATACTCGCAGTTGACTGCCTCAAAAATGCCTTAGCCCCTCATGTAATAGCGGGCTTTTTATCTTTGCACACGCGCCTTGCGGCGCGTGTGCTTTAATATTGGGGAGTATTAGCGGCGCAAGCCGCAATTTTGTGAACATTAAACGTGCGTACAGCTTCCAATTGAGCCGTTCAAGGCTTACAGCGCATTTTATAAAGTTACCTTTCTCACGCTTGCCATAGCCGCATAATAAATCGTAACCAATGAAGCGGGCAGGACAAGCCCCCGCCGCGCTTGTCCTTGCAAAAAGGCTTGTACAAGCCCGCGCAAGCCGCTATAATACAAGCTAACAAGCGGGTTTGCCGTGAGTATTGCATTTTCTACATATGAGCAACCCCGTGCAGTCTTCCGAGGTGTTTGTAACGCGCCACGTTTCCCTTGTGGATACAATTATCAGCGGTGCGGTTCCCGACACGTATCTTAGCCTTGATGCGCCGCCTGTTTTGGGTTTTGGAAATTAACGTTGACACTTGTCACAATTTTGCTATAATACCTTGTGAATAAATTTTCGGAGGTACATCATGGCAAAATGTGAAGTTTGCGACAAAGGGATTCAAACAGGGCACAGAATAAGCATCACCCGCTCACAAGTTTCCCGCCGCGCCAATAAAATGTGGCGTTCCAATATCAAGAAGGTTCAAGTGGTAGAAAAAAACGGCACGGTTCGTAAAGCAAAAGTTTGTACCCGTTGCCTTCGCTCCAAAAAAGTAACCCGTGCGGTTTAATTGCACGGGTTTTTTTTATGCACGAGGTAATGCCTAAAACACAAACTGCACAAGCCCCATATAAACCACCGTTCCTGCCGCGATGGACAGGAGCGTGTTCTTTTTCCAGATATGCAAAGCGGCAACTGCGGCGATGGCAATGACTTCGGGCAGACCATGCGGTGCGGCGGTTAATTCTATTTCGCGGAAGCAATACACAACCAGCAAGCTGATTGCGGCGGTGGGCAGCATTTTGCCCAAGTAATGTACATATGGCGGGGCAGATTCCGCATTGGGAAAAAAGACGAAGGGCAAAAAGCGCGTTATTGCCGTGCCCAGCGACAAAATCGCTATGAGTATAAGGGCTTGCGTTATGGTAGGCATTACTCTTCTCCTTTCGCAAGTTGCTTGCGGAATACGGTCAAGCAAACGATAATCAAAATCATTGCGGGTATGATGAAGTTATCCGCGCCGAAAACCAGCACCCCCGCCGTTGCCGCCCCAAGCCCGATTAGTGCGGGCGCATGGTTTTTGCTTGCGCGCCACTTGTTTATGAATATGACGACGAAAAATGCGGTCATTACGAAGTCTATGCCGTATGTGTCGAAGGTCAACAGCGGGCCGATTAGTCCGCCGATTACGCCGCCCACAACCCAGTAGCTTTGGTGCAACGCGGTTACGGCAAACATAAATGCACGCTTGTCCACATTTTCGGGCGGTTCTGTTGAGCATAGGATGGAAAATGTTTCGTCACACATTCCAAAAATCAGGTACGGCTTTATTTTGCCCGTTCCGCTGAATTTTTCCAGCATGGAAATGCCGTAGAACAGATGCCGCGCATTCACAGAAATGGCAATCAAAAACGCATACAGCGGGTCAAATACCGACGTAAGCAAACTGATGCCAACAAACTGCAACGCCCCCGCAAACACAACCACGCTGGTAAGTAAAATCCAATACCAGCCAAAGCCGCGCCCGCTCATTAGAATGCCGTAGGCTATGCCCAAAAAGATAAAACCCGTCAAAACAGGAATAGTATGCGGAAACGCCGCTTTAAACGCTTTCGGTAAATTTTTTATCATCTTATCCCCCATTTATATATCGGTGGAAATTATACTATATGTGGGGCTTACGCTCAAATTTATTTTCACAGGTTGTTTGTTGCGGAAAAAAAATTCAAAGAAATTTCAAATTTGCTATTGACAAATAAAACGCGTTGTGAAACAATAACTACATCAGCAAGGCAATGGTGCCGAGGACGCAAGTGCGTTTTCGGTATTTTTTATTTCTTGCAGTGTAATAGACCTGTCCTGCAACCGGACGCAGCCGCCTTTGCGGTCAAAATTCCGCAATTCTGCGTCGGTTGCTCCTAGCGAACGCTCCACGTTCGCGTCGTCGCTACCTCCTTGTATTGCAAAATTTTGCCGCGCAAATTCGGCAACGTCCGGTTGCAGGACAGGTCTAATAATTTTCGGCAATGGTGCCGCGGATTTTATTCCGTGGCATTTTTTATACAAAAAAAATTTATGAGGTGATGGAAATGAAACGTATCCCGGAAATGTTTGGCAGTATGGTTTTTAACGAGACGGTTATGCAGGAACGCCTGTCGAAAGAAGTGTACAAGGCACTGCGCACAACGATGCGGCTTGGCACGCACCTTGAATTGGACATTGCAAACGCTGTTGCAAACGCAATGAAGGAATGGGCGGTAGAAAAAGGTGCGACACATTTCACGCACTGGTTTCAGCCGATGACAGGGCAAACGGCGGAAAAACATGACAGTTTCATTTCGCCCACCAAAGACGGAAAAATCATCATGGAATTTTCAGGCAAGGAGCTTGTGCGCGGCGAACCCGATGCATCAAGTTTTCCGTCGGGCGGCTTGCGCTGTACCTTCGAGGCGCGGGGTTACACCGTTTGGGATATCACATCCTACGCATTTATCAAAGACGGTACGCTATGCATCCCCACAGCATTTTGCTCTTACAGCGGCGAGGCGTTAGACAAAAAAACGCCGCTACTGCGCTCCATGGAAGCGATTAACAAACAGGCAATGCGTATTCTGAAATTATTTGGGAACGACACGGCAAAACGCGTTGCAACAACCGTGGGCCCCGAGCAGGAATATTTCCTTATAGATAAGGAACTTTTTGCAAAACGCCCCGACCTTATCTACACGGGCAGAACGCTTTTTGGCGCGTGTCCTCCCAAAGGGCAGGAGATGGAAGACCATTACTTTGGAAACATCAAGCCGCGTGTTGCCGCATTCATGGCGGAACTTGACGAAGAACTGTGGAAGTTGGGCATTTTGGCAAAAACGAAACACAACGAAGTCGCACCCGCACAACACGAAATGGCACCCATTTTCAGCACAACAAACATAGCCACAGACCACAACCAGCTCACGATGGAGCTAATGAAAAAAATCGCAGACAAACACAATCTCGCTTGCTTGCTTCACGAAAAACCCTTCGCGGGCGTAAACGGAAGCGGCAAGCACAACAACTGGTCTATCAGCACAGACACGGGCGTGAACTTGCTTGAACCGGGCGAAACCCCATACGAAAACGCGCAATTTATTTTGTTCCTTGTTGCCGTAGTAAAAGCGGTAGACGATTATCAAAACCTACTGCGCATTTCCGCAGGAAGCGCGGGCAACGACCACCGCCTTGGCGCGAACGAAGCACCACCCGCAATCATTTCCATTTTCCTTGGCGACGAGCTTACGGCAATTTTGGAAGCTATCGAAAAAAACGCGGCATACAGCGCGGCATCAAACAAGCCTATGGAAATCGGCGTTTCGGTTTTGCCGCACTTTCCCAAAGACGCAACCGACCGCAACCGAACATCTCCGTTTGCGTTCACGGGTAACAAATTTGAATTTAGAATGCTGGGCTCTACGTTTTCCATTTCGGGCCCGAACATTGTGCTTAACACAGCCGTTGCAGAAACCTTGCGCGTATTCGCAGACAAATTGGAAGCAAACGAAAATTTCTACAGCGCGTTGGCTGTTCTTGTGAAAGAAACAATTGAAGCGCACAAGCGCATCATATTTAATGGAAACAACTACTCCGACGACTGGGTAGACGAAGCAAAAAAACGCGGCTTGTCCAACCTGAAAACCGTAGTGGACGCACTGCCTGAATTTGTTTCCAAAAAAAGCGTATCGCTGTTTACGTCCCACGGTGTTTTCACGGAAACGGAAATTCATTCCCGCTACGAAATTCTCACGGAAGGTTATTGCAAAACCATCAACATAGAAGCCCTTACGATGGCGGAAATGTCAAAAAACCTTCTTATCCCCGCCTGCGTTGCGTATCAAAACGAGTTGCTTAAATTGCTTACGCGCAAGAAAGATTTTGGCGAACTTTCATCCAAAATGGAAACGGCACTTCTTGCGAAAATAACAAAACTCTCCGATTGCCTTTGGACGAAAACCGAACGTCTTGAAGATGCCTTGTTAAAACGCAATAACCAAGACGAAGAAATTATAACGCAGGCAAAATATTTCCGCGAAACGGTTTTCGCCGCAATGACGGAACTTCGCATAGTGGCAGACGAACTGGAAACCATTGTTGCAAAAAAACACTGGCCGCTGCCAAGTTACGGCGAATTGCTTTACAGCGTGTAAATAAGACTAGACCTGTCCGGGAACTCCGAAATGCTGAATTGGCGAGGGGAATTTTTGCCAATCAAGGAGACAGCGACGACGCGCACGTGGAGCGTGCGTTAGGAGCAGTCGATGCAGAGTGGCAGAAATTTCACCGCCAAGGCGGCGTTGCGGAGTTTCCGGACAGGTCTACTAAGAAAAAAGGAGGCAGTTCATGAAAATTAACGCGATTATCTTGGACTGGGCGGGCACAACCGTAGACTATGGATGTTTTGCCCCCGTAAATGCTTTTATAAAAGCGTTTGAAGCGCACGGAATTTTCCCAACCATGTACGAAACCCGCGCACCAATGGGTATGGAAAAACGCGCCCACGCAGCAAAAATGCTGGAGGGAGAAAGGCTTGCAAAGATGTGGCTGGAAGTACACGGCGCGCCGCCAACCGACAACGATATAAATTCCATTTACGGCAAATTTGAGCCAAACCTGTTCGCCACGCTGAACGACTACACAGACCCCCTCCCGGGCGTTTTGGACGCGGTTGCGGAAATCCGCAAAATGGGCATAAAAATCGGCTCTACCACGGGCTACACCGCAAAGATGATGGACGTTGTTGTCCCCGCTGCAAAAGCAAAAGGGTATTCGCCCGACTGCCTTATCTGCCCCGAGGATGTTGGCAGCGGGCGGCCAAACCCGTATATGATTTGGCACAATCTTCAAAAACTTGGTGTGGGCGATATTCGCAAAGTCGTAAAAATCGGCGACACCATTGCAGACATGGATGAAGGCGTAAACGCGGGATGCATTTGCGTCGGGGTGCTGAAAGGCTCAAGCCTTCTCGGGTTAAGCGAGGACGAAGTAAACAGCACCTCTGCATCCGAAATGACGGACTTGCTTGCAATTGCAACACGCGCATACAAACAAGCGGGCGCAGACCATGTAATAAGCGATATGTCGGAATTGCCTGCGTTGCTTAAATCGCTTTAGCAAACTTTCTATGTAAGGGTGAGAAGAATGAAAAAATTAGGCATGGCAACCCAAGTTTTAATTGCGGCAGTGCTGGGCGTTATTGCAGGTGCGTTCTTGGGAGAGTATGTAATGCCGTTGCAACCGATAGGCGAAATATTTTTGCGGCTTCTTAGAATGGGTATTGTTGTGCTTGTTCTGGGGCACGTAATTGAAGCAATCGGCAGTATCAAACCGAAAGAGTTTGGTAAACTCGGCGGTAAAATGTTTTTCATCTTTGGTATAACGTCTTTGATGGGCGGAGCGTGGGGCGCGGCAGTTGGTCTCATATTCCGCCCGGGCTACGGCGTGTATATCGGAGACTTGGCGAACATCGGCGGCGACACAGGTTTTGATATGCAAGTGGATGCCGCAGGCCAAGGTTTTGCAGACACTCTTGTAAACTTTGTACCTACAAATATAGTCAACGCGCTTGCCACAACAAATATCATGCAGATTTTAATTTTTGGTGTGTTTTTCGGGATTGCGCTGGCTCTTGTTTCGGAAAAACGAAAAGACTATACCATGATTGAACAGCTGGGTGTCTTCAACAAAGTAATCGTTAAAATGGTTTCCAAGGTTATGATAATCGCGCCCATTGGTGTTTTCTCGCTTCTTGCAACCACCATTGGCGGAATGGGAACGGAAGTAATTATTCCCCTTGCGCGTTTCCTTCTTGTGTACGCGGGCGCAACCGTTGTTATGTTTGTGGCATGGTTCTTTTTCAACTGCGCATACTGCCGCGTAAAACCCGTTCAGCTTGCAAAAAACATTAGCCGAATTGTTCTTGTTGGGCTTGCCACGGCATCATCCGCCGTTACAATGCCCGTTGCAATGCAGGACACAGAGAAAAAAATAGGTGTAAGCAAGCGGCTTACAGGGCTTGTTTTCCCGCTGGGGCTTACGGTAAACAGCACTGGTGCGGCACTGCAAATGGCACTTGCGGCACTTACCGTTGCGCAAATGTATGGCATAACTTTCAGCGCGGGCGATATCGTTTACATTGTGTTGTTTGTTACACTTGCTTCTGCCGCGAACGCTGTTGTTCCGGGTTCGGGCATTGTTTCGCTAATCATTGTTGTACAGGAACTGGGCTTGCCAATGGAAATTGTGCCGCTGTTTGCGGGTGTGGAAATTATCATCGGAATGATTCGCGTAATGCTTAATGTGGGCAGTGACGTTTTTACCGCGATGATTCTTGCGAAATCCGAGGGCGAGTTGGACTATGCCGTTTTCTATGCGGATAACAAGACACTTGAACCAACGAAAGTACCCGCCGCAGGAGTCGCCGCCGTCACCGAACCCGTAGGAAATCTGCTTACGCCAACGCCATTGCTTGTTGCGGAAAGCGCGAGCATTTCCCCCGATGCCTACGATAACAAATGGCTTGCCGTGCTTTTGAAGGTCTATGACGAATAAAAAAAATAAGGGGCTGTTGCAAAATTGAGTTCTCGGGGCTCTGCCCCGAACCCCGCAAACTTTTTGAAAAAAGTTTGAACAAAAACTTTAAATTTGGGCTAGCGGTGAACTGCATCGCACAACACAAAAAATCCGCGTACGCGGATTTTTTAGTTAAAGTTTTGATGAAACTTTTTCAAAAGTTTCCGGGGTGTGGGGTGAAACCCCGCGGTCTTAATTTTGCAACAGCCCCTTATTTTAACACAATTTCCTCCTCACGGCGGCGGTTTTGTTCGAGTGCTTTGTTTAGTTCGTGCAGTTCCAGTTCGAGGGCGGGTTGTAGTTTATCCACATCTTCGATGATTGCCTTTATTTCGGCGGGGCTTGGAAGGAAGTCTACGATGTTTTTGCCGCTGATGTTTTTTATGCTTGCAAGTTCCGGCGGGTTAAAGTCGCGAATACGAGCAAGTTCTGTTTTCAGTACGGCAAGCTGTGATTTTAGAGTGTTTACGTTTTCTTCTGCCGTGTCCAAATGGTCGTATTTTGCAATGTGCGAAATCATGCCGCTGCCCTTGGTTTGCGCAGTGTCTACGCTTGCCCAACTGTTTACGTTTTGCATACACTTCATTGCTTTTTGCGCGCTTGTGTGTACGCGGGAGGCGGTTACAAGGGTTTCTTTTACCTCTGTCATGCGGATTATGATTTCGTCATGCTCTTTGGAAAGAGCGGCAAATTCCGATGCGGCATTTGCCGAAAGAGTTTTTCTGCGTTTTGAAAGCTCTGCTTGGAAAGTTTCTTCATCCTGTTTCAGTGCGGCAATGCGTTCGCCAAGTTCTTGCTGTTCACCGCGCAGATACGACAAATTGTTTACGGCTTGGTCGTATTCCAGTTTGGCGGCAATTTCATCGCGCTGTTCTTTTTCAAGCCTGTCTTCGTATCTGCCCGTCAATTTTAGAAGGGTGGTGGAAAACGACTCTTTTTTTATTCGTTGCGTGTTAATGCGCTCCTGTTCGTATTTTTTAAGAAGCGCGTCCACGCCGCCTTTTGCTTCCCAAATTTGCCCTAAGAGTTGTTCCATTTTGTGTTCCAGTGCCGGCAATGCCGACAACCTGTCGCGAAGTTCGTACCAATCCATGTGCAGTCCTCCTTTCGTCTATACTATGCCAAAATGAATCCATGAACAAGGGTAACGGAAATTACAAGAAACAGCCCGATAAACGCTTCCACGGGAAAAATTGCAAGGCGTTCTTTAACGGTAAGGTTACAGCTTTTCATACTGCCAAGGAAAATGTTACCGTGTGGCATAACGTCTACAAAGCCTGCGCCTGATTGAATCATTGTGGCGGCGGCTACACCGCTCACGCCGAATGCCAAAATGCTGTCGCCAAAGGATTGCGCCGCAAGAATTACGCCCGTAACCCAAGAGCCCGCAGTGGAAGACATCAGCGCACCTGCAAGCGGCGCGAGAAGAACGCTGGGAAGCGGTGACGCGGCTATTGCCTCCGTAACAATGGCGGGGATGGTAGAGTTGCTCACAACCGCGCCAAGTGCGCCCGCACCGATAAGCAACATACAAATCGGCATCATGCCCGTTACGCCCGCGTTGGCAAACGCGATAAATTGCTTGCCCTTGCCCATAATTATCGCGCCGCACAAAGCCGCAATGGGAAGCGCGAAGAATGCGTCTATTTGGAAATTTCGCAATACTTCAATGTCAAGCATATGCCCGATCGTTCCCACCATAAGAAGCGCGATGGCAATAAACGGCCCCGATGCCGCCCGCAAAAACGAAGGCAATCCTTCACCGGCATCGTCCTTAATATCGTCCGCATCGGTAACATATGAACCTTTTTTCCGCCACATTCCCGCGATAATTGCTGTTGCAATAACCGTTACAATCGCGCCGGGTATTCCCGCCATCATAACCGCGCTTAGTGTTACGCCGCGCTCTACAGCAAAGCCCGCTGTTCCCAATAATTCGGAAACTTTTGCCGTAAATTCCGTCGTGCCGGGTTCAAACCCGTAATACGTTTCCGCCAAAAGTCTTGCGGTCGCGCTGTTAAGCGTATCCGTTGCCGCTACCGTGTTTGGGTTTGGCGACATGATATTGCCCGCCTTAGAACCGCCCGAAAGTGCCAACAGTGCCGCCGCCTTTGAAAAATTAGCCTTCTTTGCCACGGAAAGCGCGATGGGCGACAGCATGATAATACTTACGGTATTGAAAACACCAACGGCAACCATTGCCATACACGCAACGGCAAGCGCGAGAATAGAACGCTTTTCGCCCAACTTTTTTACAATGGTACGCGCAATAGTTTCTGCCGCGCCCGATTCTACAAGTACGCCCGCAAGCACCGCGCCCGCGATAATTCGGGACGTAACGCCCATCAACGCTTGCGTTCCGGGCAACAAAACATTGTTAAACGACTGGTGCAAAGTAAGCCCCCCCACCAACGCACCAACAATAGAACCCGTAAAAAGTGCCACCGAAGGCGAAACTTTTTTTGCGATTAATATAACCGCAACCAAGATACCTGCTACAACGCCAAGTACACCAATGCTGATTTCCATAAATAACCCTCCTAAAAAAAATTGGTGTGCGCCCGAATAACCGAGACGCACACCATTGTGCTAAAATTTTGTGGTGCGGGGACGGAGTCCCCGCGAACTTCTATTACACCATCGGAGGCGTTCCCTCCGCGTTGCCCGCGATTGCGTCAATTTGGATTAACGCGCCCATGGGCAGTTCCGAAACACCAACAACCCTGCGGGCAGGTGTTCCGCCCGGGAAGAATTTTTCGTAAACCGCGTTCACTGCGTCAATGTCCGAAAGATTTTTCAAAAAGATATTCACTTTAACGATATCTTCCAACTTGTGGTCAACGCTTTCTATAATCGCTTTGATATTATTCAAGCATTGTGCGGTTTGTTCCTTCACGCTTCCGTGTACGGCCTTGCCGTATTCGTCTATGGGAAGCTGGGCGGAAATATTATTGTAGTGCGAAAATGCTACCGTTTGTGTGGAAAGCGGCCAAATCGGCGCATCTTTTGTGTTGTTCGCCTCGATTATGATACCGTGGCGGTCTTCCACAAGTTGCGGCGGAGTACCATCGCCGTGGGACACAACGGCTTCAACTTGCACCAGCGCGTACATCGGCAAATCTTTTACCGAAACAACCGTTCTTGCGGGAAAATATCCAACCGCCCGCGCAATCCCCGAGTCGGGGAAGAATGTTTTATACACCTCGTTTACCGCGTCAATATCCGAAAGATTTTTTAAGAAAACAGTCAACTTGACAATATCATCAATGGGAACGTCAATGCTTTCCAAAATTGCCTTGATGTTTTTCAGACACTGCGCCGTTTGTTCTTTCACGCCGCCCGGCACAATAAATCCCGTTTTCGGATTGATGGGAAGTTGCGCCGTAATATTATTGTAGTGCGAAAACGCCACCGTTTGCGTAGACATGGGGCAAATCGGCGCGTTGGGCGTGTTGTTGGTCAGCTTGATAAGGTCGCCCGCTTGCGGCTCATTTGGAATACTGCCCACGCCGTTTGATACAAGTGCTTCAATTTGCACCAGCGCGTCCATTGGAATTGCGTCTGCCGCAAGGTTTGTTCGTGCGGGTAAGTACGTTGTGTAGTACGTTTTAAAAACTTCGTCTACCGCGTCAACATCAGCGATGTTTGCCACAAACACGGTAAGGCGAATTACATCTGTCATGCAGTGGTCTATGCTTTCCAGAACGGTTTTGATGTTCTCGAAACACTGTTTTGCCTGTGCTTTTATTCCGCCCTGCACCAACTGCCCCGTCTTTGGGTCGATTGGCAACTGCGCCGAAAAATTGTTGTAATGCGAAAACGCTACCGTTTGCGAACCCGGCCCGAACCCCGCCGCCGCATTATTTGTATTCCTTGCCAAAACTGCGTTTAATCCACTCATGTTGACACACTCCTTTTTTTGAATTTGTCCGAAAAATACAAAAAACGCCTCGGGGGGAAAACCCCTGAAGCGTCTTTGCTCTCGTTGTGCTAAAGTATTTCACAGAAAAAAATATTTGTCAAGCGATTTTTTAAAAATATTTTTGCTTCGTAAGCCAGTAGTTTACCTGCAAAAAATACGCGATTGTTTGCGGCGTTGTCATTAGCTGGCCGTACCACGGAACGGGATTTGTATCGCGCAACAAATTTTCCAGCGCGTCCTTTCGCACAAATTGCAAAAGGGGCGCGTTGGGGTTCGCGGTTACTTCGCGCAGTTTTTCGGATACCGCCGCAAGATACGCGGGGTTATGCGTTTTAGGATAGGGGCTTTTTTTGCGCCAAAGTACGTCGTCGGGAAGAAGCTTGCGGACGGCTTCGCGCAAAAGCCCTTTTTCGCGCCCTTTGTAATCCTTCATTTCCCACGGAACGGTGTACAAATATTCCACAATTCGGTAATCGCAAAACGGCACGCGCACCTCCAACCCGCTGTACATACTCATGCGGTCTTTGCGGTCTAAAAGGGTTTGCATAAACCACTGCAAGTTTAGATTTACCATCTCTTTCATGCGGCGTTCGTGGGGCGTTAGGTTAGGTAGAATTTGTGAATTGCGAAGGGTATTTTCATAGCGTTGCCGCACATAGTTTGTTGCGTTAATTTGCTCCGATATTTCGGGGCGAAGGAAATATTCGCGGGAGTTTTTCATCCACGGAAATCCGTCGTGCATTAGAATTTCCTCGTCGCGATACCATGGATAGCCGCCAAAAATTTCATCGGCACACTCGCCCGAAAGCGCGACTGTAACATGGTTTTTTACTTCCTTGCAAAACAACAGCAACGATGCGTCAATATCTGCCATACCGGGCAGGTCGCGTGCGTCTACCGCAGGCTCAAGGGCGTTGACTAAATCTGTCGTGTCAATTTCAATGCGGTGATGTTTCGCGCCCATAAATTTATTCATCTTGTCTATAAAAATATCGTCCGAATCAGGCTGAAATTTCGTTTGCTTAAAAAACCGGGCGTTGTCCTTGTAATACACAGAAAATGTGTGAAGCTCCGTGCCTTGCTTGCGGAAAGAATCATTCGCCACGGCAGAAATTATGCTTGAATCCAACCCGCCCGACAAAAACGTCCCAAGCGGCACGTCTGAAACAAGCTGCCGAGCAATGGAATCCGTCACAAGCCCGCAAACTTTTTCCACCGTTTGCGAAAAATTATCCGTGTGGGGTTTATCCTCGGGTTTCCAATATTGGTGAAGCTTCAAATTTTCGCTTTCAAAAACGCCGCAAAAACCGGGTGCGAGTTCGTCAATTCCGTCAAAAACTCCGCAACAGGGTGTTCGCCCCGGCCCTATTAAAATTATTTCCGCAATGGAATTTATATCAATCCGCGCCTTTATTTTTGGGTTTGCAAGAAGCCCTTTGATTTCCGATGCAAAATGAAACTCGCCGCCCATCGCGGAATAAAAAAACGGTTTTACGCCAAGCCTGTCGCGGGCGATAAACAATTTGCGATTGCGTTTCTCCCACACCGCAAACGCGAAAATTCCGTTTAGATGGTGAACGCAATCTTCCTTCCATTCCAAGTACGCATGAAGCAAAACCTCCGTATCGGAATGACTGCGGAAACTATGCCCTTTTTGCAAAAGCTCTCGCCGCAAATCTTCCGTATTGTAAAGCTCGCCGTTGTACACAAGCGCGTATTCGTTTTCGCCCTGCGCAAAAACCATAGGTTGTCTGCCGTTTTCAGGGTCAACCACACTTAGCCTTGTGTGTATAAGCGTTACGTTTTGGCTTGTGTAAATGCCGTTTTGGTCAGGCCCGCGTCTGTTTAACGCCAGCTGTATCCTCTGCGAAATATCTTCATGCAATGGTTCATAACTTACCGTTCCCGCTATGCCGCACATATTCTCACCCCACAAAAAAAGGACGCTCCGAGTTAGAACGCCATTGTTCTGTTTGTAATTTATGCGGCTAACTGAAAAATGTTACGGCTTACTGTTTGAAATGAAAAAAAATTTGTGTTACATTTTCTCTAGGATTTTTTCTTGGAGGTTGTTTATGAAAATTAAAATAGACGGAACAGAATGTACGGCGATTGCAGGGCAAACGATTTTAGCGGCGGCGAAGGAGAACGGAATTTTTATTCCAAGCCTGTGTTTTGGCGAAGGGCTTGCGCCTACGGGTGCTTGCGGAATTTGCGTGGTGGAAGCGGACGGCAACGGGCGGCTTGTGCGGGCTTGCGCCACCGCTGTGCGTGACGGCATGGAAGTTTTAACATCCACCCCTCAAATTTTAGCGGCGCGTAAAAATTTGTTAGAGCTTACGCTTTCGGCGCACACGGGCGATTGCATTGCGCCGTGCAAAATAGCTTGCCCCGCGCAAAGCGATTGCCAAGGTTTTATCTCGCTTATTGCGGCGGGAAAATTTCCCGATGCAGTGGAATTGATGAAGGACGCGCACCCGTTTCCCGCGTCTGTTGCGCGAATTTGCCCGCGCCCCTGTGAAACAAAATGTCGCCGCGCAATTGCGGACGAGCCTGTTAATATCGCGGCATTGAAGCGTTTTGCCGCCGATATAGAACTGGACAACCCCAACAAGTATATTCCGCAAGTTGCGCCCGCAACGGGCAAAGCCGTTGCCGTTGTCGGCGGCGGGCCTGCGGGGCTTACTGCGGCGTTTTTCTTGCGCAAGGCGGGGCATAACACCTCCGTTTTTGAAGCTATGCCGAAAATGGGCGGGCTTCTTCGCTACGGCATTCCCGAATACCGTTTGCCAAAATTGGTCTTGGATGAAGAAATAGAAATTCTGCCGAAAATGGGCATCCATTTTTTCAACAACATGGGGCTTGGGCGCGATATTACTATGCAGTTTTTGCAAACCCGCTATGACGCGGTAATCATTGCCACGGGCGCGGGAGTCAGCAAGCCCATTTGGTGCGAGGGCGAAGACGCACAAGGAGTCCTTGGCGGAATAGACTTCCTAAAAGCAGTCGCGGAAAACAATCCGCCGCAAATAGGCAAGCGCGTGGTAGTAATCGGCGGAAGCAACACAGCCATGGACGCGGCACGAACCGCCATTCGCCTTGGTGCAGAGGCAATCGTTTCCTACCGCCGCACCCGTGACGAAATGCCTGCCGAAAAAATTGAAGTGGAAGAAGCCCTAGCCGAAGGCGTACAATTCAATTTCCTAACCGCGCCGCTGGAAATCACTTCCGAAAACGGCCGCGCAACAGGAATAAAATTACAAAAAATGACCCTCGGCGAACCCGACGAAAGCGGCCGCCGCCGTCCCGTTCCCGTTGAGGGCGGCGAAGAATTTATCCCCGCAGACACAATAATCGCCGCAATAGGCCAAGACGTAACAATGGAGGGACTTAATCCTCTTGAGAATCTCTCCGTTGACCCAACCTTCCGCACCAATCTGCCAAACGTATTCGCAATCGGCGACGCCACAGGCAAAAGCAGCTACGCCATAGACGCTATCGGCCACGGCCGCGCCGTCGCAGAAGTCGTGAACCTGTCCCTTGCAGGTGCTTCCCCCTCGCAAGCAACATTTGGGGTCAAGGGGCTTGCCCCTTGTGGGGGAGGTGGGGGCAACGCCCCCACGGTCTTACCTCCCATCTCCGAGCAGCTACCCCCCGTTCTTGTCTGCGACGAAAAAACCGCCGAAGACTTTGCGGAAATGCCAAAGTCTCCGCGTCAGAACCCTGCGGCGCATACGATGTACGAGGGCGACCGCCCCGACTTCAGCGCGGTGCAATTAGGCTTCACCCCGCAGGAAGCGGCAGAGGAAGCGCAACGATGTTTGTCGTGCGGCTGTGCAGACTATTTTGAATGTAAATTAATCCCGCTTGCCAATATGTACGGCGCGGATGCAAATAAATTTCCAAAAGAATTTCATAAAAAACCCAAGCATAAAATTGACATAAGCAATTTCAATTTCCGCCGCGACATGAACAAATGTGTGCTGTGCGGGCTTTGCGTAAGCGTCTGCAATTCGGTAAACGAAAAAAGCGGCGGCAAAGCGGGCGAGGTGCTGAGTGCCACCAATCGCGGCTTCGATACAACGATAGCGGCGGCGTTCGGGCAACCACTGCAAAACCGCGACGAGTGCGCCCTTTGCGGCAATTGCGTTGCACGTTGCCCCGTAGGCGCGCTTACGGAAAACAGCCCACTACCCAAACAGCTTGTAATCCGCGAAGACATGACGCATTCCACCTGTACCATGTGTGGCAACGGTTGCGCCGTAACGCTTGCGTCCAAGGCGGGGCAAATTCTGCGGCTTCTTCCCGCCGAAGGCAAAACCCTCTGCGAAAAAGGACGCTTCGGCTTCCTGCAACTTGGCGAAAAACTTTTCACGCCGCTTGTGAAAAAAGACGGCCTTCTTCGCCGCGCAACCTTGCAAGAAGCGGCAAAAGCCATACACGAAGGTATTAACGTGCTGAAAGCCCAATACGGCGCGGAAAGCGTGGGCATATCCGTATCCCCGCGCTACACCACGGAAGACCTTGACGCAATAAAAAAATACGCCGCGTACATTGGAACGCCGCACATTTTCACATTAACAAACACCTCCGACGAACAAAAAACCCACTGCAACACGCAAGCCCTTAAAAAGTTGGGCATAAGCACCGAAAACGAAACCTATTTGCAAATGCTGAAAGACGTCAAAATTAAAGGCCTTATCTCCTTCGGCGACGAACTGCCCGCCGCCCTTGCAGAAACCGCGCTGGAATTCCTAACCATTCAAGCGGCATACACCTCTGCCCTTGCAACAAAGGTTGCGCATTTCGCCCATGTAATCCTGCCCGCGCCCGCACTGGGCGAAATCTCCGGCACAATTCTAAACGCCAAAACAGGAAAAACCCTTCAAATTAATCCCACATTCCCGCCCGCTTGCGGATATCAAACACGGCAATTGATTAACACGTTAATGGAGTAGGATTAAGTTCGCGGGGCTTCGGGGACAGAGTCCCCGAGAACTTAGCGTAGAGTAGGGGCAATATGAAAAAAATCTTTGCGATGCTTTTTTTGATTACGCTTTTGAGCGGCGCGGCGGTTTATGCAACTCCGATTAGGGGCGATGCCGATGGCGACGGACGTTTGACAAGCATGGACGCGACTGTTATCGCAAGATACTTGGCAGGTCACTTTGACCATGACCCAAACCACTTTACGCAAACGGAGCAATGGCGATGGATTGCAGACGCAGGCTGTGACGGATATGTAAGCACGGCAAGCCTGACGCGCCTTGGGCAGTTACTGGTGGGGCAGACTGATATGCTTTGCCCCGACGACGGCTGTGACGGTTGCGACCCGCTTAATATCCCACCGCTACCAACCGCTGAGTTTGTACTTGGGACGTTGCCCATCGGCTCAATCGTGTATCTGCGGGAGAACGGCGTGCCCGCGCCGTTTATCGTGGTGCAACAAGGGCGACCTGCGGGGCTTTTGGGGAACGGCAACTTCAACCGTCCGCTTAGGCCGCGTGATAACGCTTTCGCAAATAATAATCAGCCCATAACCGCATACGCAAGCTGGACTAACTCCACCATTTTAATGCGGCAAAATGTACTTAATCCCATGCTGATGGGTAATGCGCAAAATCTTAGAAATGTATTTTCGCAATCAAGCGTCCGCGCATGGCTTAACGGCGCGTACTTTAACAGTCTGGACGCAGACATCCGAAGCCAAGTGATAAACAAAAGCATACCCGTAATCGACTGCGGCGTATTTCACACGCTGGGCGCGGTGGGTAATCAAAGCTTGGGCATAGGTGATGTTGCGTTGCGAATGTTTGTCACAACCGCAAGCCACCGCGTATGGATACCCCACGCCGCAGAAGTTGGCGTACCGTGGGGTACGGAAAATTCCAACCACACTGCCGCAGGTCACGCGTTTCCAAATTCACTGTCGGTACTGCACTGGTTGCCGGGCGCGGGTACAACTTGGCAACAATGGAACAATACCATCAGGTTTGCATATTTCCCATTCGGGCACGGCACAAACCCAAGTCTTGCCGTTGCCAATACCGCATCCGCAAGACGAATAGCCCGTTGTGACGATGGCATTCCCAGAACATGGTGGACACGTTGCCCCGGCAACCAAATAAGCGGCGTGAGCCCGTGGGGCGTTGCAGTAGGCACAGACGGCACAGGCCATCTGCACAGCCTTCGCAACGAGGCGTGGGTACGCCCAACCATGGGCTTCCCCAACACCCTAACCGTCAGCAATAATGTATTGGTTGCAAATTAAAAAAGTTCTCGGGGATTCCGCCCCCGAACCCCCGCAAGGGGACAAATGTCCCCTTGACCCCTAACTAAAAACCGCGCATTCGCGCGGTTTTTGTATTGCGGCATTGTTTACCGCCAGTCCAAATTTAAAGTTTTTGTTCAAACTTTTTTCAAAAAGTTTGCGGGGTTCGGGGCAGAGCCCCGAGAACTTAACCCCCGAGAACTTACTTCTCCTCAATAAATCGCAGTAGCGTAGAATTTAGCAACTGAATGTCGATTGGTTTTGCGATGAAGCTGTCGAAACCGTTTTCTGTAAACATTTCGGCTTGGCCTTTTACGGCGTTGGCGGTGAGGGCGACTATGGGTTTGGTGTAGTCCATGCCGCGCAGGATTTTTGTGGCTTCAATGCCGTCCATTACGGGCATCATGTGGTCCATAAAAATGATATCGTAGGCGTTGCCTTGCTCTATTTTTTCAAGTGCCTCGGCGGCACTTTCGCACAGTTCAACGGTAAGCCCGAAGGATTCCAGCATGGCTTCGGCAACATAAAGGTTTGTGTCAACATCGTCTACCACAAGGACTTTGCCGTGGGGCAGTTGTGTTGGCACGAAGGCGAGGTCTTTGGCTACAGACCACGTTTTTGATTCAAAATTCTGCAAGCTTGCGGCAAGGTCTTTGCCCAAAATTTCGGTGCTTGATATCTGTTGCGGGATGCGGATAACGGCATGGGTGCCTTTGCCCGCGTTGGAGGTTAGGTCAAATTCCGCGCCCATCATTTCCACCAAGCTGTAGACAATGGGAATGCCCAAGCCCGTGCCGCCCACGAATGGTTTTTCATTTTCGTGGAAGCGGATGTATTCACCCTTGAGTTCTGCAATTTGGCTGTCGGTCATGCCTATGCCCGAATCTTGGATGGAGATAACCAGCATTAAAGAGGTTTCGCTTTTGTTTTCGTGGCCTATAGACATGGTTACAAAACCGCGCTCTGTGTACTTGAAGGCGTTGGTAAGCAAATTTGTAACAATTTGCCGTATGCGCAAGGCGTCTCCGAAAAGCATTTCGGGCAGGTTTTCGTCCACGTTAAGCATAAACTGAACGTCCTTGTTGTCTGCGTAAACCAAATGCAAATGCGACATATCGCTTATAAGGCGCGCAATTTCGTACTCCTTGTTCAGGATTGGCATTTTGCCCGATTCAATTTTGGAGAAATCCAAAATATCATTTACGATTTTAAGAAGCGTTTTGGAAGAGTCGTATATTTTGAAGAAAGCTTCTTCTATTTGGGGCGGCAGTTCTTGCTTGCGCAGTTGAATTTCGGAGATGCCAAGCACGGCAGATATCGGCGTGCGTATCTCGTGGCTCATGCGGGCAAGGAAGCGCGTTTTTGCTTTGTTGCTTTCCTCTGCCGCAACGGCGTTTTTAAGCGGGCGCAAGTCTATGCTGTATGCGATTATCATGGATTTGTTATCGTGTTCAATTTTTATGCAGGTGCATTCCACGGGCAGTTCTTCGCCGTTTGGTAGAAGGAAACGCCATTCGCATTTTGCTTCCCCGTGTTTTGCGGCAAACTGAATATACTTTTTGCTGTATTCGGCGGCGGGTGTGCCGTCCGCTTGAAGGGGCGCGTTGTATTTGTCCCAGTTGTCTGCATATTCATTTTCGTCAGTGATGCCCAAAGTCTCCAGCAAGTAGTCGTTGCAACCGATAATGCGAGAGCCGTCTTCCTCCCACAATTCTATAAGAACCGGCGCGTTGTTTACCAGTTTGCGGGTTAGTTCCATCGCTTGCCTTTCGCTTTTTTGCCGCTCTATCATTTGACTTTCGTGCAGCCTTTTTTCCATTTCGCGCTCGCGGCTTTCGGCTTCTTTTTTCGCCGTTATGTCGCGGGTGTATTCGATTACGGCAAAGCCGTCTTTGTATTTTCTGCGGATATACGTGTTTTCTGTGATAAAAAGTGTGCCGTCTGCGCGGCTACTTACAAACTCCGGCAGATATGAATAACCGTCTGCCAGTGCTTTTTCAAGGTGCGTCATTATACATTTTTGCGAACTTTTTTCCATATTGTCCGGCTGGGTTGGGGTCATGGAAGAGAAATAAGTTTCAATGTATTCTTCTTTGCTTGTAAGGCCGAAAAGATTTATCGTTGCTTTGTTGCAGTCTATGGGTTGCAACTTTTTGTCAAACAAGGTTATTGCCATGGGTGCGGATTCTAAAATCAGATTGGTTTTTTCAATCGTTTCGGAATCTCTGCGTAACCGTGCTTGCGCTTGTTTGTCAAAAATACTTGCAAGCATAAGCCCTGTGGACGAAAGCATATCCATTTCGTCTTCCGAGAAAACGCGTTCGCACCTGCAATCGTCTACGCTGAAAAACCCTATCATTTCTTTGTCTATGAACATGGGGATAATGACGATGGACACCATCTCGTATTCGCCCAAGAAAGCCGCTTCTTCGGGCGGAAGCGTTGATATCGGCGCGTTTATGCTTTCCCTGCGCAGGAACATATCGTACCAACGGGTGTGCTTGCTGTACGGCGAATGAAGCCCCAGCGGCACTTCAACTTTTTCTTTTCCGATATCGCTTAGCCATTCGTAACGCATTACAAAACTGAGTTCGCCGTCAATTACCTCGTTACGCCAAATTTGCACACGGTCTACATCCACACAATGCCCGACTATCTCCATGCCTTCCATAATGGCTTTCAGCGCGTTGTTTTCATCTGCGGTAAGAAGAATTTTTGCCGTCTGGTTTACCGTGCTGAGAAGCATCTCGCGTTGCCGCAAAGATTCTTCCGATACGTTCAGCAATGTTGCCGCCCTTTGTGTTGCTTTGGACAGCACAAAATACAGGATTACGGCGGATATAATCCCGCCCAAAATCCCGATAACAAACAGGCTGTTTTGCATTATCTCTGTTGCTGTATTTGTATGTTCGTTGGAAAAGCCGATAAAAAACATTCCCACGGGGGCTTCGTTAGGGTTGGAAAACAGCGGGAAATAATATGCCGTATGCGGATATCTGCCAAGGATATCCAGCGTAAGTAACTTATGCTCGCCTTCTATTAAAACGGTTTGGACAATATCTGCGCGTGCGGGTGTGCCCGTGGTGCGTTCGCCGTCCGTCATGCGGATTGTTCCCGCAACAGATGTGTCGCCGTGGAACACCGTCACCTCTGCGTTAAAAATGGCGGCAATGCCATCCACAAAGTCGTGGTCTGCCATATCAAAATATGCCGCAACTACACCAAGTTGTTCGCCGTTTTCGTTGAGAACAGGCGCGGCAGATGCCATTGCCATCAAGGACGTATAAGTTGTTGTATGCGTTGTTTTTCTTTCGCCGTGCAATGCAGATGATATGCAGGGGCAATTTCCTATATAGTCACCGTAACTGTCGGGTTCACGTGTGCGTAAAATTACATATCCGTAATTATCTGTGAGAACAAGACCGCTTGTTTCAAAAATTTGCTTGCGAATAGTTAAATACTGTAACAGTTTTTGTCTGTCGCTTTCTTCAAAAATACTGATAAAACTTTCGTCTGTCGCTATTGAATATGCCACAAGGTGCGAGTATGTTCTAAGCCCTTCTAAATGCGCGTGTACGGCTTGCTGTAAACCCGTGATACGTTGGTCCGAAAGTGTTGCAATAAGGTTGTCTGTAGAGTCTGAAACAAGCAAGATGGTAATAATCATAAGCCCCGCCAAAACCAATATTACAGGCATGATTATTCTTTGCTTCAGATTGCTGAACATAAACCCAACCCCCCGTCGTTTCAATATAAACCCCCACTCACATTATGCCGCGTAACGGGATAATGTGAGCGGGGTGAGTATACAGTTGTTGCTTTGTTTTACAGTTTGAAGAATCCAACAAGCTGTTGCAAAATTTCTGCTTGAGAGTTGAGTTCTTCGGATGCGGCGGCGGCTTCTTCCGATACTGCGGAGTTTGCCTGCACCACGGTAGAAATTTGAGACAAGCCCGTTACCACTTGAGAGATAGCTTCGGCTTGGTCTTGTGACGCGGTGGAAATTGAGCTGACGATGGAGCGTACTTTGTCTGCGTTTTCCACGATTGTGCCCAGTGTTTCTGCGGTAGATTGTGCGATTTCGGAACCGGAGTCCACTGTGGTGATGGATGTGCCGATAAGTTCCGTCGTTTCGCTTGCGGCGGTTTGTGAACGAGCGGCAAGGCTTCGTACTTCTTCCGCTACTACTGCGAAACCGCGGCCATGTTCGCCTGCACGTGCGGCTTCAACTGCCGCGTTAAGTGCAAGAAGGTTTGTTTGGAATGCGATATCTTGAATGGTGCGGATGATTTTGGAGATGTTGTTTGAAGAATCCTTGATTTGGTTCATCGCATCAAGGGTGTGTTGCATTGCTTCGTTACCGTCTTGCGCGTTGCGTGTAGACATCTGGGAAAGCTCGTTTGCTTCTGTTGCGCTTTCGGCGTTTTGGCGTGTTTGTTGGTTAATAAGGTCTACGGAAGCGTTAAGTTCTTCCACAGAACTTGCTTGGTTTGTAGCACCGTTTGCCAAGTCCATCGCGCTGGCGGCAATTTGTTTAGAGCCTGAAAGAACTTGCTCGGACGCGGAAGCGATTTCGCTCATGGTGCGGTGCAAGCTGGTTGCGATGTTGTTAAGGGATGATTTTATCGCGCTGAAGCTGCCTACATAATCGCGTGTGATGCTAACGGTTAAGTCACCGTTGGAAACTTTTGTAAGAGTGTCTGCGATTTCGTTGATATAGGTGGACAGTGATGAAAGCGTATTGTTTACAGCCGTTTTAATTTTGAGGAAGTCACCTGCGTAGTTGCCGTTTACCGTTGTAGAGAAATCGCCGCGTGAAAGGTTGCCCATTACGTTGCTGATTTCTGTAAGCGGTGCGTCAACAGCCGCGGCAAGGTCGTTTAGCCCAATCATAAGCTCTTTCCAGCCGCCTTCATATTTGCTTGCATCAATTTTGTAGCTTAGTTCGCCTTTAACTGCGGCGGCTTTAATCATGGAATCCAACCCGTCGCTTACGCTTTGGATGTTTGCAACGGTTGCGCGTACACTGTTTGGAATAACCATTTTTTTGCCGGGCAAATCTTTAACTGTGATGTTGAAGTTACCTTTGCTTATTTCGCTTAATGCGTTAATTACAAGCCCAAGGTCTTCGCTGTTTTTCTCGGGGATATCGTTGATGCCGTCCATCATATCGCGGAAGGAGTTTTCGTATTTGCTGGCATCAATGCGGAAATCCGTATCACCCAGCGTGTTGTACTCGTGGTCAAGTTTGCTGAGGTCGTCAACCATGGCGCGGATAACGTCGATAACTTTAAGCACGTCACCTGTGAGAATGCCCGTTTCGTCTTTGGCGAGATTATTTCTGTCGATGTTTACATTAAGCCGTCCGCGTGCAACGTCACCCAATGTTGTAACAATGCTGTTTATCGGTTTTGTTATGGCCATCGTGATTACGAATGCCACAACAATGGCAATTACAACACCCACGATTGTAAGCACAACTGTTAAAACTGTGGTTTGGGTTGCAAGTGCGGCAATCTCTGCGGCACGGTTATCCATTGTTTGTTCTGTTTGTGCAAAGATATTGTCTGCGGTTACGCCAACTTCGCTGTAGATTGCAATTGCAGTATCCATAACTGCGGCAACCCTTGCGCGGCTGTCTTCGTCGCCAACTATACCTGCGCCCGATGTATTAAACATGGCGACCACTGCATCCTGATAGTAACGTCTTATTCCCGTTAACAGGTCTGTATGCAGGTCAATCAGGTATTGTCTTCTTTCCGGTAAAATCTGTGGGTCGTTCCTAAGGCTTGTGATGTTTGTTTCAATACGCCCTGCGATTGTGTTCATTAGTTGAGTTCCGTTGTCCATAAGACCCCTCAACGTTTGCGTGTCGCTGATGCGGAAAGACATCATTGCCATTACGCGGCGCATATCCTGCAATTCTGCATACACGTGCGCAATTTGCTTGTACCTCTCAACAGGGTTGCTCATCATAAGCGAGGTGTTGTTGTTAATCGTGTTTACGTTTACCGCCGCGTAAATTGCAACGATTGCCATAATCACAACCAAAATACCAAACCCAACTGCCAGCTTGCCGCCAATCTTTAAGTTTTTAAACATGGCTCTTTCTCCTTCTCTTTTTTTATTTTATAGGGGAAAAAGCAAATCCATCGCGCTTTATGTAGTCAAAAGACGACTTGCTACCGTCTCCCCTTTGCGTTCTCTTCAATTATAATATGTAAATGCCCCCTTGTGACGGGTACGCAGGGGGGTACTTTTTAACAAAAGTAGCTTAGAATATAAAAAAATCGGAGAAATTATCTCTCCAATTTTTTACAAGGGGGGCAGATTCGCACTTTCCGTAATAAGCATTACACTGTCGCAAGCTAAAGAAAAACTACTTTGCTTACTTACATAAGGGTCGGGTTTTGGGTTGTCAACGAAGTAAAAACAATTATCCAAATTGTCTTGGAAGGGTCTGAAATATTCGATAACATTATCGCCCAATAAATTTTGCCGTATGTCTTTGCTTTTAGGGGTAAACGCCCACACGCCGGAAAGCAACCTCTGCCCGATAACAAGACCGGGGATTTGAAAAATATATCCGGGGGTGGATGACACATACCCACCCATGGTAGCTTCTTTTCTTGGTAGTTTGTCCAAATTAAACCACTCGTACATTTCTTTGTTTAGTACTGTCAAATACGCGCCCGTATCGTAAATGAATTTGATTTTGTCTGCGTCGGTGCTTCCTTCGCACACAATTTGAACACGAAGCGTAACCTGTCCTTTGGTTCGCTCGTACTCCATTTTGATTTGCTCATCAAAAATATTCACCAAACCGTTACACCTTCCACTTCCAACGAACCGTTAAACCCAAAAATACCCGGTATGTTATCATAGTTAAAATCTTCATATGCGCGTGGTGAGTACATGGGGTTTTTGAATTTATCATAAAATCCGTCCTCTTGCCCTTCAAAAATTGTGTCTGCCACGGCAACAGGTGTGCCGCCAACTAACTTGCTGTGTTTTGTATAATCGCAATTCACTATCAGTACCCACTTGCCTACGAAATTTTTTTCCATTTCTTCATATGTCATGTAGATGGGTTTTTCTATCAGTTTTCGCATATTCTTTCCGCTCCTTTTCAGAAGTTTCTTCATAGTTTCATTATATCCGATTTGTTTCCGTCGTCAACGAACTACTCCAGCAACTCTTTCGCGTGGATTTGGGTGATGGCATCGGCGGCGTTGGTTACTTTCAGCTTGGTGTAGATGAGTTCGAGGTGGGAGCGGAGGGACGAAACTTTTATGCCCATTTGGTATGCGATATCGCGCTGGCTTTTGCCATTGCAAAGCAAGTACATGACTGCCATTTGTTTTTCTGTAAATTTTATGGCTTCGCTTTGGGGCAGGGGCGCGTCGGTTGGGTTGTTTTCGATTTTTGCGCGGATAAGTTTTATGAAGGGTATGTGGCTTTTGTGTTCGCGTTGCTCTGCGCGTTTCAGAATCTTGAATAGCATTCCGGAAAGAACCGCGCCGTCGTTTACAAACATCTGTACATATTCATATGGTTGGGCGGTTAGCACGGCTTCTTCCAAATATTCGAGGGCTTCGCGCTGTCCCTTTTTTGTTTGGCGATATGCAATGGAAAGCAAAATTTGTGCTTCAAGAATATCCAGCGGGCGATTGAAGGTTTTTGCCATCTCCAAGATTTTTCGCAGTAAAAGGATGGCGTGGTTGTATTTTTCTGTGACGATATACGCCCTGCAAGTGGTGAACGCGGCGTGAAGTTGCCACAAAAACGGCGCGTGGTAGCTGTGTTTTGCAAGCCATTCGCCTGCAACGGTTATGTTTTCGGAAGAGCCCGCGCTTTCCGGCGAGAACTCGCGCCGCGCAACAAATGCATTAAAATTGTAATCGTCGGCGGGTACAATTTGCGCCACGGATTGCAAAATGGAATCGGCTTCTTCCGTTTCGCCCATCGCGTCCAAAATGCGCACCAAAATAAGCCGCTTGTTGCGGTTTGCCTCGGGGTTGGATGTGATATCGGGCATTGTGTTTGCGTTGATGGCGTGTGCGTGTGCTTCTTGTAAGCGGCCTTGTTCGTATAACAATCCCGCCGTTAAAATTTCGTTGCGCAATGCCGTGCTTTCGCCGAACAACCAGCCTATTTTTTCGGTCTTCCAGTTTAACAGCTTGTACAATTCGTCGCTTACCGCCATTTCGGAATAATCGCGAATCCCTCTGCGAAGCGTGGGCATATGCAGCGTTAGATACCACTTGTACAGCTTGATGTTGTCGTCGGGTTTTTCCGCTTCCATTATTATTTTGTGGAACGGTATGCGGAAATCCAACAGTCGTACATAGTGAATTTCGTGCGCGTATTGCGGGTGCAAGCACGAGATTTCGTAATGACGTGCGTAGTATTCGTCGGCTATTGCTGTAAGGTCTTCTGCGCGGCCGTCAAACAGCGCGGCATACGCCGTCAGAAATAATAAGTGCGGATACTTTTTTGCCGCGGTAATAAATTCCGCATGATTTAAAATCGGCGAAAGCTTTGCAATAGAAATATCTTTTTGCTCGCAGTCCGACAGTAAGTTGTAGCAACGCGCTATGCCTTCATGATTTTTTGTGCGTATAAAACACGCCGCCGCACCATAAAAATCCCCTTGGGAAAAATGCCACGCGGCTTCTTTTTCCGAAAGGGGAGTAATAAATTCACTGCCGCGTTTTGCGGCTTTGGTTTGCAAAAATTCTTGAAACACGGGAAACCAGCGATACGCGCCGTTTTGCAAACGCGTAATAAGCCCGCCTTGGCGCGCCAATTCTTCAAGCATATCACTGCCCGTAACCTCTTCACACAATGGCGGCGTAAGTTCTTGCAAAAATGCCGTGCGCAACATAAATTCCTGCGCCGCCGTGCCGCAAATTTCCCAGATATTTTTTTGGATAAATTCATTTAAGTGGTCGTTTTTGTTTTCATCCAGAAACGCGCTTACGGCAATCGCCCAGCCGTGGCTTTGCTTGTATATTTCTTCGGCTTGCTCTCTGCCTATGCCCTGCGTTTTGCAAAGTGCGTTCACTTCTCTGAGGGAAAAGCGTAATTCTTCCGCGCCTATGGCGGCAATCTGCCCTTTAAGCCGCAAATCCGAAAAGCATTGCGGAAGCTTGTGACGGCTTATTAAAACCATTTGGAAATTTTCCGGCAGACGATTAATTAAAATACGAATAAACTCCAAAACGGCGGGGCTGTTGATTAAATGGAAATCGTCAATCCCAATCACAGACTTTTTTTTAACCGCCAATGCAGAAATTGCCTTAAGCACGGTTTTCTCGGGCGCATTGCCAAAATCCGAATGCGAACAAATTTCGCAGAGAATTTCGTTCCGTGGTTGGCAGGTGAAAAGTGCGGCGCAAACACGCTCGCAAAAAACACCCACGCTATTGTCATACTCATCCGCAGAAAAAATAGCCCTCGCACGGGACGTATGTTCCAACCACCGCGTCACTGCCAGCGTTTTGCCATACCCCGCCGGTGCCCCCACAAATATAACTCGACTGTCTTCCACATCCTGAAAAATACGAAATAAATCCCGCCGTTCAATAACAGAAGTCAAGAAAACACCCCTTAATGCAAAATGTTGTGATTTTTTTCGACACGCTGTATAATAATGCCAAGCAGCCGTGGCGGCTGGTCGCACTCCACCATTTTTATATGGAAGGGAGGCGATACCATGATTTCTGTATTCGATATAATCAAAGCCATATACTACGTTGTTTCAATTGCCATCAAGATACTTCATGCTTTGCGCAAGCGCGGTAACACGAAACGCGTGAAACGCAAAAGTAGCCGCCCACGTCACAGGTAACGGCTACCTTAAATGTAAGTTAATTTAAGCGGCCAGCCGCAGAATCACGGTTGCGACCATAAAGCATGACCAGCGTTTGCGCGTTGGTCATGTTTTTATTATACCCAAAATGAAACTAAAATCAATACAAAAAATCAATTTACAAACTCGCACTTGCACAAACTAGATTTTTTTTCTAAAATGTAACACAACTAAAAAAGTCTAAGAATGCTTCTTGAAGGAGTTGCTTATGAAAAACAGAAAAATCAAAAAAGTGCTTTGCGCGAACAGGGGCGAGATTGCGATTCGCGTTTTCCGTGCGTGTAAAGACTTGGGGCTTAACACCGTTGCGATTTACGCGAAAGAAGACCAGTACAATTTATTCCGCACGAAGGCAGACGCTTCCTATATGGTTGGCGAAAATCGTACGCCTCTTGGCGCGTACTTGGATATTGACGCAATTATCCGCCTTGCAAAAAGAAAAGGCGTTGACGCAATCCACCCCGGCTACGGTTTCCTTTCGGAAAATGCAAATTTTGCCCGCGCCTGTGAACAGAATGATATTATCTTTATCGGGCCGCCATCGAATGTGCTTTCGCAAATGGGTGACAAACTTAACGCGAAGGAACTGGCGCAAAGCGTGAATGTTCCGACCATTCCCGGAACGGAAAAACCGCTTACAGGCGTTGAAGAGGCAATTAAAAAAGCCAACGAGTACGGCTATCCCGTTATATTAAAAGCGGCGGCGGGCGGCGGCGGCAAAGGAATGCGCAAGGTAACAAATGATGACGAACTTAAAACGGTTTTCCCGCTGGTGGAAAGCGAAGCGTTGAAATCCTTTGGCAGCGGCGATATTTTCATGGAGAAATTTTTGGTAGAGCCGAAGCACATAGAAATTCAAATTCTTGCGGATAAACACGGCAACATCGTGCATTTGTACGAGCGCGACTGTTCTCTGCAACGCAGATATCAAAAGGTAATTGAAATCGCGCCGTCTGTTTCCGTGCCGAAAGATGTTCTGGAAAAAATTTATGCGGACGCGGTTAAAATTGCGAAAGCCGTAAACTATGTAAGCGCGGGAACGGTTGAGTTCCTTGTGGACAACACAGGTGCGCATTACTTTATTGAAATGAATCCGCGCATTCAGGTGGAACATACCATCACGGAATTTATCACGGGCGTTGACATTGTTCAGGCGCAAATTCTTGTTGCCGAGGGCATAGAGCTTTCCGACCCTCTCATTGACATTCCTTCGCAGGAGTCTATTCGCGTAAACGGTATTGCAATCCAAAGCCGGGTTACAACGGAAGACCCCGGCAACCATTTCTCGCCCGATATCGGGCAGATTACCGTGTACCGCTCCAGCGGCGGGCATGGTGTGCGTTTGGACGCGGGCAACTGCTACACAGGCGCGGAAATTCTGCCGTACTACGACAGCTTACTTGTTAAAGTGTGTGCGTTCGGGCGTTCCTTCGACGCGGCAATACGCCGTTCCCGCCGCGCCCTTGGCGAAATGCGGATTCAAGGCGTAAAAACGAACATCCAATTTTTGAACAATATCCTTGACCATCCGCAGTTTCAAGCGGGAAATTGCCACACGACTTTTATTGACGATACGCCGTCTTTGTACGAATTACCCGCGTCACGCGACCGCGACACAAAAATTCTTTCATATATAAGCGAACTTGCGGTGAACGGCGACCAAACCGCACCGCGCACTCTTGACCCTGCGCGTGTGCCTGAAATTCCTGCGGAATTTGGCTTTACCGTGCGTGACGGCTTAAAGCAATTGCTTGACCACAAAGGCCCCGATGCGGTGAAACAATACTGTTTGGACAGCAAAAAATTGTTGCTTTCGGACACAACCCTGCGCGACGGGCATCAAAGTTTGCTTGCAACCCGTGTGCGCACCAAAGATATGGTTGCAATCGCGGAATATATGGCATACGCCATGCCCGATGCGTTCGCGCTGGAAATGTGGGGCGGCGCGACCTTTGACGTGGCGTACCGCTTCCTTAACGAATGCCCGTGGGAACGCTTGCGCCTTCTTCGCGAAAAAATCCCGAATATTCCGTTCCAAATGCTTCTGCGCGGCGCAAACGCCGTGGGCTACACAAGCTACCCCGACAACTTAATCCGCCAATTCATACGGGAAGCCGCAAAATCGGGCGTGGATGTTTTCCGCGTGTTCGACTCCCTTAACTGGATGCCGAACATGGAGCTTTCCATTGAAGAGGTGCTTAACAACAATAAACTTTGCGAAGGTTATATCTGCTACACGGGCGATATTTCCGACCCGAAACGCGACAAATATAATCTGAACTACTATGTAAATATGGCGAAGGAACTGGAAAAACGCGGCGTGCATATTCTGGGTATTAAAGATATGTCGGGCTTGCTGAAGCCATATGCGGCAGAAAAATTGGTATCCACGCTGAAAAGCGAAGTGGGCTTGCCAATCCATTTGCATACCCACGACACAAGCGGAAACGGCGTTGCCACGCTTCTTAAAGCGGCGGAAGCGGGCGTTGATATCGTGGATGTTGCAATCGCGTCCATGTCGTCCCTCACAAGTCAGCCGTCCATGAACTCCGTCGTTGCCGCGCTTCAAGGCCACGAACGCGACACGGGCATGGACGACCAAAAGCTTATTCCCATTTCGGAATACTGGGAACAAGCGCGGAAATTCTACGCGCCATACGAGGAAGGACTTACTTCCCCCACAACGGATATCTACCGCTACGAAATGCCGGGCGGACAGTACACCAACCTTCGCGCACAGGTTGAAAGCGTGGGGCTTGGTTCAAGCTGGAAGGAAGTAAAAGAAAATTACAAAAACGTAAACGATATGCTGGGCGACATTGTAAAAGTAACGCCGTCCTCCAAAATGGTTGGCGATTTTGCAATCTTCATCACGCAAAACAATCTTACGCCCGAAAACATTGTTGAGAAGGCGAAAAATCTTGCGTTCCCCGATTCCGTTGTAAGTTACTTCTCGGGAATGATGGGACAGCCGCAGGGCGGTTTCCCGAAAGATTTGCAGGAAATAGTGCTAAAGGGCAAAACCGCGATTACAGGCCGCCCCGGCGAACACTTAGAGCCTGTTGATTTTGAAAAAATTAAAGCGGAAATGGAAAGCTTCTGCCCCGAACCTACCATGCAAGATATTGTTGCGTACTGCCTGTATCCGAAAGTAATCAAGGATTACTACGCGCACCGCAACCAAAATTCCGACCTGTCGATTTTGGATACGCCCGTTTTCTTCGGCGGCTTGCGCACGGGCGAATTTACCGAGGTGGAAATTGAGGACGGTAAAACCCTCCTTATCCGTCTTGTGCTAATCGGCGAGCCTGACGAAGAAAATTATCGCCGCGTTGTATTTGAACTAAACGGCTTCCGCCGCGAAATTATAGTTCAAGACAAGACTATCGAAAAAACTTCCGTAAAAGCGGCGGCTTCTCTTATCGCAGACCCCGAAAATCCAAAGGATATCGGCGCAAGCCTGCCGGGCATGGTTAGCAAAATAACCGTTTCCCAAGGCTCTGCCGTAAAAGAAAACGACGTTGTTGCCGTTATCGAGGCAATGAAAATGGAAACCACCATTGTAAGCAAATGCTCTGGCGTTGTGGGCAAGATATTCGTTACCGAAGGGCAACCCGTTAAAGCGGGCGAATTGCTTATGCAAATTGAATAAAATTTTGATTGAATAAATTTTTATAGGGGGTGCTGTTTATGAAAAACCAAGTACAGCGTATTTTTGCGGTATTGTTCGCATTTGCATTGGTGTTTACGAATGCTACCGCAACGGGTTGGGCGGCAGAGGTTGTTCCGCTTTCCACGCAAACCGCAACAACGTTTGCGCAGTTGGAGACGCATTTGGCAACTGCGGCTGTTACTGCTATCAATATAACGGGGACGTTGTCGGGCGGTACGCTTAACGTCAACCGAACCGTTACGCTGACAGGTGAAGGGACTATCTCGTTTAACACAAACGCCGCACAGCTTAACATAAACAGCGGCGGGCATTTGATTTTGGACGGCCCGACAATCACAAGAAGTACACTTAACAATTCCTCCAACGGTGTGCGCCTTGCCGCTTCAAATTCTCGCTTTACGATGAGAAGCGGTGCGGTGCGCGGACATCATGTTGGCGTAGTTCAAGCCAATACAGATAATACGGGGATTCAGATTACGCTTGAGGGCGGCGTTATCGAAAACAACAGAGAAGGCGGCTTACGTGCAGGCAGACACACAATCACCACAATGAGCGGGACGGCAATTATCCGCGGCAATGGTTCTGCGGCACAGGCACTAAGCACAGGCGGCGTTCTGATGAACGGCGGCGGCACATTTAATATGAGCGGCGGCGAAATAACAAATAACATTGGCGCAACCGGAAACGCGGGCGGCGTAACAATAGGAAGCACAACCGTGCCTGCATCACCCGGTAACTTCACCATGACGGGCGGCAGAATAACAGACAACCGCGCTCCGCAAGGTGCGGCGATACGTGTTGCGCACAATAATGCGCAAAATGTTTCCATCAGCGCGGCGGCTGTATTTTCGGGAAATCTTGCGTCACAGGCAACAACAATACGAAATGACTTGTTTGACACATTCACCGCAATACGGCCTGCGACGGTTAGCGCGGGTTATCATGCGTTTTCAGGCCACGATATTTATGTAACAAACGCACCCGCTCCGCCGCCGCCCGTGGTTGTTACGGGCGTGGTTGTTACCCCGCTTTCGGCAGTGGCAGAGCGCGGCGAAAATGTTAATTTTTCCGCAGTGGTGAACGGAACGGGCAATCCGCCCCAAGCCGTTATTTGGGCTGTAAGCGGTGCGGTTTCGTCCGACACAACCATAAGCAACAACGGCGTTTTAACCGTTTCCGCAAATGAAACCGCCGCAAGTTTAACCGTTACCGCAACGTCGGTTGCAAACAGTTCCGTTTCGGGTTCGGCAACCGTCACCGTGCAAGCCCCCGCCGAACCTACCCTTATAGTGTCATCCGAAAGCTCGCGGGCGGGCAGAAACGTAAATGTTCAAATTGCCATAGAAAACAATCCCGGTTTCGCGTCAATGCTTATGCGCGTGGCGTTCCCCGAGGATTTGACTTTGGTTGGGTATTCCCTAACCGATGCCTATTTGTATCCGTCTTTTACCATGCCGTATTTGCCGTCGGAACAAAACCACGTTTTTATGGGATGGGTTGGCAGAGATTCTAACATCGAAACCAACGGCGCGTTGATAAACCTAACCTTTGCCGTTGCTACGGGCGCGGCTCTTGCTCCGCACCCGATTAGCATTACGTTTGAAAGCGCGAACAACCCCGGCTTTGTTGACCTCCCAACCAAATTAACAAGTGTTCCGGGTGTGTTGGAAGAACTGAATATTACCGTGATAAACGGCGAAATATCGGTTTTGCCAACTCTTTTGGTAGGCGACTTGAGCGGTGACGGGCGCGTAACCTCCGCAGACGCGACTTTGCTTGCACAATTCTTGGTAGGCAATATTTCACTGCCCAATCCTCTTGTCGCCGACATAAACTGCGACGGCCAGGTATATGTTGACGACCTCATCCGCCTTGCGCGTGTTCTTGTTGGGATGGCTCCAACGCTTTGCCCGCATGGGGGCTGTGACAGGTGTATGTAAGGAAATCCACGGGAAGGTCTGAAATAAATGGTACTGGGAATTGACGTTGGCGGCTCTACCACAAAAATAGTTGGGTTTTGCAAAGGTGAATGCGCTGGGATGTTGCAGGTTGAAGCCGGCGACAGCGTTACGTCTGCCTTTGGCGCGTTCGGAAAATTTTGCGCAGAGTATAGCGTTCGCATGGGCGATATCGAAAAAATTATGGTAACGGGCGTTGGCGCGGCGGGGCTTGAGAAAGGTATGTACGACATTCCCACAACTCGCGTGGACGAATTTATGGCAATCGGAATTGGCGGCTTAAAGCTTGCCGCCCTTTCCGATGCGTTTATCATAAGCGCGGGCACGGGTACGGCTTTGGTTAAGGCAAGCGCGTCGGAAATAAAACACCTTGGCGGAAGCGGCGTTGGCGGCGGAATGTTGCTTAATCTTTGCGAACGGTTTGCGGGTGTGCATTCATATGCGGGCATCACAGACATTGCAAAAAACGGCGACCTTTCCGCAATCGACCTTCGCCTTTGCGATATCTCCCGCGAAAAAATAGGCAATCTTCCGCCCGACACCACCGTTTCCAATTTCGGAAATCTTCGCGATAACGCCAAGCCCGCCGACTTTGTACTCGGCTTCATGAACATGATTTTTGAAAGCGTTGGCATGATGGCAATTTTCGCAACCCTTGGCAGCGACGTAAAAGACATAGTTCTAATCGGCGCGCTTTCGGGCGCGGAACACGCCGCCGTCGTTTTCCAAAACCTTGCCAAAATCCATCACGTCAAATTCCACATCCCCAAAGACGCGATTTTTGCGACAGCGGTTGGTGCCGCGCTTTCTTAGAAGATAAGACCGTGGGGCTCTGCCCCACACCCCGCAAACTTTTTGAAAAAAGTTTGAACAAAAACTTTAACTTAAAAATCGCCGCGAATTTCGCGGCGATTTTTAGATTACGATAATCGTTTATCGCTAGTCCATGTTAAAGTTTTTTGCCCCGCTTTTTTTCAAAAAAGCGGGTGGGGTTCGGGGCGAAGCCCCGAGAACTTACTAAAATTACCCTACAGAAGCCCTGTTTCCTCCTCCGCTTGGACGGCGGCGGCGGGGTTTTCTGTATATGGGTTGACGATTTTCGTTGGTTACAATTGTTGGGGGTTTGTTGGACTCTACCGTGTCGCGTGTGATAATGCAACGCTCTATGGTGGAGTTGCTTGGCACATCGTACATGGTTTCGGTTAGGAGGTTTTCGACTATGGCGCGCAGACCGCGTGCGCCTGTTTCGCGCTCCAGTGCCTTTCTGGCGATGGCGCGAAGGGCGTCCTCTTCAAATTCCAGTTGTACGTGGTCGAGTTCCAGCAAGTATTGATATTGTTTTGTTAGTGCGTTGCGTGGGCGGCTTAGGATGGAAACCAGCGTTTCCTCGTCAAGGTTGTTTAGTGTAACAACAACGGGAACGCGCCCGATAAGTTCGGGGATAAGCCCGTAGCGGTGAAGGTCGCGCGGCTGAACGTGTTGCAAAATGTCGTCTTCGACTTTTTCGGCTTTGGTTTTAACTTCCGCACCGAAGCCGATTATTTTTTTATTCATGCGCTGTTCAATGATTTTTTCCAGCCCCGCAAACGCGCCGCCGCAAATGAACAGGATGTTTGTTGTATCAATTTGAAGGAAATCTTGATGGGGGTGCTTGCGCCCGCCCTGCGGCGGAACGGAAGCAACCGTGCCTTCCAAAATTTTAAGGAGTGCTTGTTGAACGCCCTCGCCGCTAACGTCCCGCGTGATGGAGGGATTGTCCGAACGGCGCGAGATTTTGTCCAGCTCGTCGATATAGATTATGCCGCGCTCTGCGCGTTCGATGTCGAAGTCGGCGGCTTGGATTAGTTTTAACAGGATGTTCTCAACGTCTTCACCTACGTAACCCGCCTCTGTAAGGCTTGTTGCGTCTGCAATGGCTATTGGAACTTGCAAGTATCGTGCCAAAGTTTGCGCAAGGTGGGTTTTGCCAACGCCCGTTGGGCCGATTAAAAGCACGTTACTTTTTTGCACTTCGATGTCTTCATCATCTGCCATATGTTGCATGGCAATGCGCTTGTAGTGATTGTACACGGCAACAGAAAGCGCGACTTTTGCCCGCTCCTGCCCAATTACATATTCGTCAAGGAAAGACTTGATTTCTTTTGGTTTCGGCAGTTGGAAAGCCTCGTCAAAATCCGGCGGGTCTTCCATGCTTTCGTCAAGGATTCCGCAACACATATCAACGCACTGGTCGCAAATGTAAACATTCGCGCCTGCAATGATTTTGTCAACTTGGTCTTGATGTTTGCCGCAGAAAGAACATCTGGCGATGTTTCGTGTATCAAATTTTGAAGGCATTAGGCGGACTCCCTTCGGCTTATGATTTTGTCGATTAACCCGAACTCAAGAGCCTCTTCGGCGGTGAGGAAGTTGTCGCGCTCGGAAGCGTTTGTAACAACTTCAACACTTTTGCCTGTGTTTTGCGCCAAAATTTCGTTAAGTTTTTTCTTAATTTGAATGATGCGCTCGGCGTGGATTTGAATGTCCGTTGCTTGACCTCTTGCGCCGCCGCTTGGTTGGTGAATCATAACCTCTGCGTTGGGCAGGGCAAAGCGTTTGCCTTTCGCGCCGCCCGCAAGCAAAAACGCGCCCATGCTTGCCGCCATGCCCACACAAATGGTGGAAACATCACATTTTACATGGTTCATGGTATCGTAAATAGCCATGCCCGCCGTAATCGCGCCGCCCGGAGAATTTATATACAACGAGATATCTTTGTCCGGGTCTTCGGATTCCAAGAACAAAAGCTGGGCTACGATTAGGCTCGCACTTACGTCCGAAACTTCGTCACCAAGAAAGATGATTCTGTCTTTCAGCAAGCGAGAGTAAATGTCATAAGAACGCTCGCCGCGGCTGGTTTGCTCAATTACGTATGGTACAAGGTTTGCCATTTAAAATTCCCCCTGTTCTTCGTTGTCGTCTTCTTCAACTTCTTCAAAAACATCATCATCAGACGCAACGGCTTTTTCCATTATAAGCTCCAGTGCCTTCTCGCACAGAAGTGAACGCTCAAGCTCTTTACGGCGAAGCGGTTGCATTTCTTCAATAACTTTTGCAAGCTCGTCGCCCTCTTTGCCGGTTGCTTCTTCCACGCGTTTTGTGAAATCTTCTTCGTCAACGGTTAGATTTTCTTTTACCGCAACGGCTTCAAGCGTAAGCATTCCTTTTACATCGTCCTCGGCTTGTTTGCGCCAAGATGCCCGTAAAAATTCTTCCGACGTTCCTGTGAAACGCATATAGTTTTCCACATCCATGCCACGCATTTGGATGGAGCGGGAAAATTCAAAAAACATATCGTCAAGACGACCAAGGTACATTTCCTCGGGAATTTCCACGGTTGCCGTTTCCGCAAGCTTCTTAAGAACGTGATTGCGTCTGCGATTATCAAGGTTTGCGGTATTTCTTTCCGTGATTTTTTTAGCCAAATCATCTTTAAATTCCGCAAGCGTGTCAAATTCTGAAACGTCTTCCGCAAATTCGTCGTCGATTTCGGGGAGTTCGTTGGCTTTTACGTCCAAAATTTCCACTTCAAAGGTAGCGGCTTTCCCTGCAAATTCGGGCGCGTGATAATCTTCCGGAAAAGTTACTTCAACATTAAACTCATCGCCCGGAACATGGCCTACAACCTGTTCCTCAAAACCGGGAATAAACTGCCCCGAACCAAGGGTAAGGTCGTGGTCTTCGTTAGAGCCGCCTTCAAACGGTTCGCCATCCATAAAGCCTTTGAAATTTATTGTAACAACGTCTTTAAGTTCCGCAGGGCGGTTAACGCTTAACAAACGCGCATTTTTCTCTTGCTCGGCTTTAAGCGCGTTTTCAATGTCCTCTTCCGTCGCTTCCGCAGAGGTGTTGGGGTACGTAAGCCCCGCGTATTCGCCAACCTGCGCCTCGGGGCGAACGTGTACGATTGCAACAAAAGTCGCGCCTTCTTTTTCGCATATCTCGCCGGGGTCAACATCAGGCCTGTAAACGGGTTCTATCTCGTGTTTTTCCAACACTTCTTCATATATATCGGGCAAAATAAAATTAATCGCGTCATCGTGAAAAACATCGCGCCCGTAAAGTTGCTCTATCATTTTGCGCGGGGCTTTGCCTTTACGAAACCCCGGAATATTAAAATATTGCTTGTTCCGCGAATATACATGGTGCAAACCCTCACGCAAACGCTCCGCGCTTACCGTTATGGTTATCTTAATTTTAGTGCCTTCAAGTTTTTCCATCTCACTGGATACTAATCCTGTTGTTTTACTTTTTTTCGCCGATGCCATATTTCCGCACCCTCCGTATCATCCGAGTATTTTGCATTACGAATGAGTATATCACAGAGAATTAAAGTTGCAAAGAAAAAATCTTAGACAATTTTTTTTGGCACTTTTTCCGTACAAATATGTTGATGAGTACCCCGGTGTTCCATAGGATTTGAAATTGGACGGCTCATCTGTCTTGAAGTTGTCCCATGCTTTACATATTGCGGTGGATATTTTAAAATGATGAAAACAGCTTAGGAGGTGCAGAAATGCAGAATAGAGAGCTTCAAGAACGCCAAGAACTGGCTTTGTTTGAAAACAGTTTGGCGCAGGAATTTTTAGCAAAAGGACAACACGAGAAACTATCACGGTATTTGAAAATGACCGACAAGCGGTTACGCAGCGGCATGACTGCGGAAGAGATTGACGCAGTTAAAAAGCGCGCTAAAGAAGCATATGAAGATTGGGATGTATAAGGAATCCGAAAAACAAATCGGGACGTGAAAATTATGCAACGAATTTTTAAATCTACAGCAATCTTTATTTTGGTATGTGTATTACTATCAAATGCCGCGCCTGTTTTTGCGGCTTGCCCTGCGGAAAATTTGGATAGGGCGATAGGGCGCACGGCATCGTATTTGCAACGGGCTGTGTGGGCTCCGCAGGTGGGTTCGGTTGGGGGCGAGTGGACGGTTTTTGGTCTGGCGCGTAGTGCGCGGCGCGTTCCTGCATTGTATTTTCGGCGGTATTTGTGGGCGGTTGAAGCGCATTTGCGGGCGAACGGCGGCGTTTTGAGTGAGAGTCGTTTTACGGAATACTCGCGTGTAATTCTCGCGCTTACGGCGGCGGGGTTTGACCCGCGAAATGTGGCGGGCGTTGACCTTACATTGCCGCTGGGCGATTTTGAGCGAACCGTGAGACAGGGCGTAAACGGTGCGGTTTTCGCGCTTTTGGCGTTGGACAGCGCGGGCTATGAAATTCCCGCTAACCCGAATGCAACAACGCAGGCAACGCGGGAAATGTTTGTTGCGGAAATTCTGCGGCTTCAATTTGAAGATGGCGGCTGGGGTTTCGCGGGCGAAGTAAGCGACATCGATATAACGGGAATGGCACTGCAAGCCTTGGCAAAATATCTTGAAAACGAAAGCGTTTATGCCGCGGTGGAACGCGCCTTGGATTTCTTGGCGGAAAGCCAAAACCAAGACGGCGGCTGGGGGCAAAACGAATCTGTTTTGGAAAGCTCTGTACAGGTTCTTGTGGCGTTTGCGGAATTGGGCATTCCGCTGAATTATCCGCGATTTGTTCAAAACGGCAACACGGTTTTGGACAGTGTGTTGGGCTTTCAAAATTCAGACGGAAGTTTCCGCCGCGAAATTAATTTTGCAGAGGGCAATTTGATGTCTACGGAAATAGCTTTTTACGGACTTGTTGCCGCGCAAAGAAGCGCGAACGGCAAAAGTAGCCTGTACCGCATGGGTTGACACTAACCCACAAACGTAGGAAGTTTGCTGTGATTGGCGCAACGATTTTATATTTTGGGGGGGCGTAGATTGATGAGTGTGCTGGATTTTTTTGATATATACACTAGCTTAGCAAAACAGCTTTTTGAGGCACTGGCAGAAGCTCATCAATTAACACGACCGGATGAATATAACGATAGGACACATTGTTATGTTTGGATTGATGATATATTGTCAAAAAACTATGAAGATGATGATATTGGAATTAAAGATTGTTTCACGCTATCCGGTAAACAATGGAACTGGTATACCCACGCTCCGCATTGCGATTTTGCCTGCTTAGATGATGCCGATAAAACAAATTTAGAAGCAAATTGGTATAACTACAATATTGTCGATTCAGGTTTTTTAACTCGTTTTCTATTAACGTATCCACCGGCAAAAAAAGCAATAAGTGGTTTTGAAGTTGATTTCCACACTATTACGGATATGCTTGAGAAGTATGTCAAAGACGGTTATCTATACAGGATAGAGAATAGCGTTGATTTTATCAGGTTAGAACATATCATTGATAAGCAAACTGCCGCAGAAAAACTTAAATTTGACAATATACATACACAATAGGTAAAATAAAGGAAAATGCAAAATGGAAGGGGTTTCTTTACATGAAACGTAAAATTTTTATTCTATTGTGTATGATTGCCGCCGCGTTTGTTTTTTCGGCGTGTAACAACAATGACACAACGCCCGTTGATGTAAGCGAAAACGGTGCGGCTGTTCCCCCAACGCAGGAAATCAGGGATATTCCACCGGAAGCGGCGCAAGCAAGACCCGCCACGGTTGTTCCGCCGCCGCCCCCGCCGGACGCACGGCGTGACGCGGCAGTTGAAATAAATTTAACGGAAGCCCCCGATCCGGAACCTTCGCCGTGGTATGACGCGGCAGAAATGGTAGCGCAAATGCGGGTGGGCTGGAACTTAGGCAACTCTCTGGACGCGCACCCCCACGGGAATGTTCTGCAATTCGACCGCCCCGTTTCCACCCACGAAACAATGTGGGGCAACCCCGTAACCACGCAGGAGAATATCCAAACAATCGCGGCGGCGGGCTTTGATGTTCTTCGTGTGCCTGTAACATGGTACGCAAGAATGGTTAGCGGCGATGATAATTACACCATCCGCCAAGACTGGATGGACAGGGTAATTGAAGTGGTAAACTGGGGCTTGGATGAAGGTATGTTCGTAATCGTGAACACCCACCATGACGAGCATATTTTTGGCGTCTTGGACGAAGAACTGGAAGAGTCCAAGATAGTAATTGCGCGCTTGTGGGAACAAATCGGATACGTGTTCCGCGACTATACGCATATGTTAATCTTTGAAGGGCTTAACGAGCCGCGAACAATCGGCAGTCCTGCGGAATGGAACGGCGGCACACCCGAGGAACGCAATAATGTAAATATATTGAATCAGGTTTTTGTGGACACTGTTCGCGCAATCGGCGGAAATAATACTAACCGTATGCTTATGGTTCCCACATATGCCGCTTCTGCGTCTAACCGCGCAATACAAGACTTTGTTCTTCCGCAAGACCCAACCAATGACGTAAACAAACTAATCGTATCGCTTCATATGTATGAGCCTTACAATTTCGCGCTTACACTAAGCCCGACAATGAGAACAGGCTGGACGACCCAAAACAACGACGACACAGGCCCAATCGTTTGGGGGCTGGACAGAGCATACAACCACTTTGTTTCGCAGGGAATCCCCGTAATCATGGGCGAAATGGGTGCGCTAAACCGTGACAACGCCAATTCTCGCGCACAGTGGACATACTTCTATGTGTCTGAAGCTATGGCGCGTGAAATCGTTTGCGTGTGGTGGGATAACGGACGCATTGGAACATCGCTTTCCCAAGCTGACGGCGACCATTTCGGCATTTTTAACAGGCGCACAAACGAATTCCCATTCCCCGAAATTATTGACGCTCTAATGAATGCGTCTGTACGGTAAGGGATGGTGATATGAGTACTTTCCACACAGTTTTAAATATTTTTCTTATTTTGCTTTCGGCAGGTGCGATTCTTTTTATCATAATAAGATACGGACAGAACACCAAAAAGCAAGACGATATCAACCGCCGCTTTCTTGAAGAAGAGGAAGCGGCTAATGCTGTGCGTAAAAAAGAAATTGACCCGAGCCTGTACTACACCGCAGACCTTGATGCGTTGCCCTCCATCCCTGAAAACGACCCGCATCAAGTAATGCGGTGCGCAAAACGCACAATGATTCATCTGCCCTTGGGCACAACCAACTTGAAGCTGAAAAAAATGTACGGCCTTGCACAAATGGATAAAATTGCCCATTACGAAGAGAATTTCAATGAGTATCTAAAAGCACTGATAAAGTGGGCGGCTTCCCTTATGGAAGAGGAAAAAAACGACACGGACGCGCTTTCCATTTTGGAAACGGTTGTTGGGCTTGGTTGCGAGTTTCGCAACGCATATAAACTTGCGGCGGATATTTACGCGGCAAGGGGCGACAAAAGCGGGCTGAATAATTTGTATGGCCGCACCAGAGATAATCACTTCACAGACCCGCATATTCGCAAGCAAATTCTGGATTACATCGACGGAAAAGAGATGTCATGAGTAACGCGGATAGAATTTTTTTGCAAAACTGCAAGCATATTTTAGAGAACGGCGTTTCGGATGAAAACCAACCTGTTCGCCCAAAATGGGCAGACGGCACGCCCGCGCATACCCTGCGCGTTTTTGGCATGGTGAACACATACGACCTTTCGGTTGAATTTCCCGCCGTGTCTTTGCGACGCTTGGCATTCAAAAATTGCATAGACGAAATTTTGTGGATATGGCAAAAAAAATCCAACAAAGTGGGCGATTTAAAGTCTAAAATTTGGGACGCTTGGGCAGACGAAAACGGCACAATAGGCAAGGCATACGGCTATCAGCTTGGGCTAAAGCACCGCTATGCGGAGGGCGAATTTGACCAAGTTGACCGCATCCTCTACGACCTGCGGGAAAACCCGACATCGCGCCGCATAATCGCAAATATGTACAACCACCAAGACCTTCACGCAATGGGGCTTTACCCCTGCGCGTACAGTCTCACTTTTAATGTGACAGACGGCAAACTTAACGCCATTTTAAACCAGCGTTCGCAGGATTTTCTCACCGCCAACAACTGGAACGTGTGCCAGTACGCAATTCTTTTGCATATGTTTGCAGCGGCAAGCGGGCTTAACGCGGGGACGCTAATACACGTAATCGCAGACGCCCACATCTACGACCGCCACATCCCAATCGTAAAAGACCTTCTTACGAAAGAACCGCAACCCGCACCGCGCTTAAAAATCACCCCGAACAAAACAGACTTCTACGCCTTCACCACAAACGATTTTTCTTTAGAAAATTACACACCGCACAAATTTGAACACGAGATACAGGTGGCGATATGATACTAATAGTTGCAGTTTCATCAAATTGGGGCATTGGTTACAAAAACCGGCTCCTTTTTCACATTCGCGAAGATTTGCAACGCTTCAAGCAAATTACCACGGGCAAAACAGTTGTAATGGGCTATAACACATTTTTGTCACTGCCCGACAGCAAGCCCCTGCCCAACCGAAAAAACATAGTACTCTCGCGGAAAAAAGACCTGCAAATCACAGGCGCAACCGTTTGCGATTCTCTTGACGCTTTGCAAATTTTGCTCCGCGACACTCCCTCCGCCGATGTTTTTATAATCGGCGGCGAAAACATTTACACCCAACTACTCCCGCATTGCACCCGCGCTTACATCACCAAGGTAGATGCCGCGCCCCCCGCCGACGCTTTCATGCCAAACCTGGACGAACTCCCAAACTGGAAACTCACCGAAGAAATCCAAAACCACGGCGAATATTCATACAGCTATGTAACGTATGTTAATGCAGACCTCGGGCAATGACGTGCGCAAATTTGACTATATTATTAAAAATTCTGTTGCGCCCAAAACGCAACTTTTTTTTGCTTTTTTCGTCATATATGTTGGAGGTGGTTTTGTGAAACCGGAAAAGATGTTTGAGGTTATTGGCGAGGTGGATGAGAAGTTTGTTGCGGCGGCAGAGTATCCGCGAAGGGTGCAGGGCGCGAGGGCCGGTATTTTTTTGAAGCTTGCGGCGGCGGCGTGTTTGATTGCGGTAATTGGCGGGTCGGCGTGGTTTGTGCGAGTGCAATATTTTGATGAGACTGTGGAATTTATCGGCGCGGAAGAATTGGACGCGTCGGACGGGCTGATGGTGGTTGCGGATTTTTTAGCGGACTACCCGAGTATTTTTAGCTTTGGAATTTTAGGCGAGTTTAGCGATATGTATTTTGACGTTCACGGAATGCCGTTGCATAGCCCGCCGCTGGTGCGACTGGAGGGTGATTCTATTTCGGGCGGGCTGGTTGCGGGATCGCGTTCGGACGCGCCTTTTACGCGGGAACGCGGAACACGTGTTGCCACTACTTTCAGAATGTACGATTTGGGAATGGGCATTCCGTTAGTTACAATCGGGTTTACGCCGCTTGTTGCGCAGCGTCAGCTTCCGCTGTTTGAAACAGACACTTTTTGGGAGATTTATAAATATGTAAACGGCGAATTCGTGCAGGTTATTCCTGAAATTTTTGAATGGCGGTTACAAATTTCGGCGCAGCGTTACGAATTGCCCACGCCAAATTTTTTCCGCGACGAGGACGGCAGTTTTATGTTGCATCTTGGGACGACGCATAATATCAGCGCGGCGTATTTGCGGGTTGCGATAACAGAAGGTGGCATGGAAATTATTGAAGAATTGCCGCACAGACCCGACACGCAGCTAACGCCGTTGCGAATGCGGGGCGCGGAAGCGGAAATGGAAACCATCTTGTGGAGCAGGTGGAGCGATTTGGTAGAGGGCTTCCCGCAGACGCAGGAAATTCTTGACGAATTAATCTTCGCATACAACGAGCTTGTGCGTATTTTCAACGGCGATGTTTCATTTGAAATTGGGTCGGGGACAATGAGACGTGAATGGTATTCAGATTACGACAGCGGTTGGAATGTGTTTATGTTTCCCGACGAGCCGCATATACAAACCGTGCAGGATATTCACAATCTGATTGACTCTGTTTACGCGCAAGATGTAATGGCAATTGGTGCAAGGCATATGCGAGCAATGCTGGAGGGCGAACGGGCGTTGTTCCGCGATATGCCGTCGTTCAGCGATATTGACAACGCCAATTTGTTCTATCCCGACACGACCCAATTGTTAAAATTAGTAGACGCGCACTGGCACGAAGCGGCGGCATGGCAAGCGACTCGGCCGCGCTTTCGGTCGGTAGTGGGCGACCCAATTTTTATAACGGATATCCGCCCCGGAAGTTTCAACGCGCTTATGGTGTTTGCAATCGTCCCGGGTTATTCATATTCTTCAAGTGTATGGGAAATAGTGCTAACGGACGAAGGCTGGCGCATAAACAACGAAGGTCGTTGCCCCTACGAAATCGAAGAAATGTATAGATTGCAAAACGAAACATGGCACAGATGGTGCGAAGTAGAGGGGCGTGTTGTGCGTGGACGATAATAAAATCGTGAACCTCTTTTTCGCACGGGATGAAAGCGCGATTAGCGAAACACGGCAAAAATACGGTGCGTATTTGTTCACCGTAGCGACCAACATTTTGTGCAACGCGCAAGACGGGGAAGAATGCGTAAGCGACACGTATTTAAAAGTGTGGGAAGCAATCCCGCCAAAACGCCCCTCTTTTTTGAAGTGCTTTTTGGCGAAAATAACGCGCAACCGCGCTCTTGATATGTACCGCACAAACAGCGCGAAAAAACGCGGCAACGGCAATTTTGTTTTGCTTCTGGATGAACTTTCCGAAACAATCCCGTCTGCCGCAGACGTTCACACTTCCTACGAAAACAACATAACTGCGCAACAAATAGACAATTTTTTGCGCGATTTAAATGAAGAAACCCGTTTCGTTTTCATGCGCCGATACTGGTACGCAGACCCGATTTCAACCATTGCCAAGGGTTGCCGCATTAGCGAAAGCAAGGTAAAGTCCATGCTTTTGCGCACCCGCCGAAAGCTAAAAGAGTTTTTGGAAGATTAGCCGCGTTTTCAAACAAGAACTTCCCGCAACAGCGCGGAAACTTTTTTGTACATTTCATCGAATTGCGAAAGGGGCAGAGGGTTTTCGCCCAAGCCGCATTCTATGGTGAAGCCGGGGCGGTTGAATGTTTCGATAAACCAGTCGCGGTAGCCCGCGAAGGATGATTCCGGCGGCACTTCTTCCAATTTATAACCGCTTGCCGCCGCAAAACGCCGCGCCAATTCTTCCGCGCCCGTCGGATTAAAGCCCGGATACTGCCAGTAAATTTCTTCGCCCTGCGTGTGCAATGAAACGGTGACGTCTATATCATGAAATACGGTATACGCCGCCATTGCACAGCTTTCCGGTTCGGAAAGCGGCGCAGGGCCTACATAATCCCTTGCCCCCGCCTGCATATATCCCCGCGAAAATTTATGCTCCCGCGCAAGCTCCCACCCCGCAGGGTAATTCGAGTTTAAGTCTACGCCGCAGATGTTGGCTTTCCAGTCGGATGGGAAAGATAAGACCGCGGGGGCAGACTCGTACAGTGCGAGAGCGTCCTTGTATGCCATGCGCAGTTTTCCGAGGCCTCCTGTGACGAGGTCAACGCCGTCAGGGTTTACAAGCGGGATACAGTGCAGGGTGATTTTTTCTGCCCACGGCGGCGGGTTGTGCGGGTCAAAATTGTTTGCGAGTTCCTCAATGAAGCGGGTTAAAATTAGCGTGGTAATCCATTCGTTTGCGTGGTGGGCAGCGTTAATAAGTACGGATTTTTCACCGCACCCCAGCGTCAACGCATGAATCGGCTTTCCAAGACGACTTGTGCCAATCACCGCATGACGCACAAACGGGTTCGCGTCCAGCAACTCCCTTACCACCTTTTCAAATTTCGCAGATGTAATCTCACTTTTTGTACATATCGGCATTTTGGCGACCTCTTTTATTTTTACCTTATTCTATGCGTCACATCGTTTTTGTGCTAAACTGCCATTATCCCCCAAAATCGTGCGAAAGCACGATTTTGAGATAGGGGTCAAGGGGACTTGTCCCCTTGCAGGGGTATTGGGGACAGCGTCCCCAAGGTCTTCAACTAAAATTAAAGGGTGAACCATACCGTGAAAATTCTATTGTTTGACGGGTTCAGTATTTTAAACCGCGCATATTATGCACTTCCGCTTTTGACCAATTCGGCGGGGGAGTATACCAACGCGGTTTTTGGTTTTATGAATATATTTTTGCGGTTTTTGGACGAAGAGAATCCGGATTTTATAACGGTTGCGTTTGACTTGCCGCAGCCTACGTTTCGGCACGAAATGTACGGGGCGTATAAAGGAACGCGGAAGGGAATGCCGGACGAATTGCGGGCGCAAGTACCGCTGCTGAAAACGCTACTGGAAAAAATGGGCGTAACGGCGGCATCTTGCGCGGGATATGAAGCGGACGATGTGCTTGGAACGCTTGCGATAAAATGTGTGGCGCAGGGTTTAAAACCCGTGATTATCACGGGCGACCGCGATATGTTGCAGGTGGCAAGCGAAGAAATAAAAATCCGTTTGCCCAAGACAAAAGCGGGCAAAACTGAAGTTGAGGACTATAACGCCTCGCAGGTGTTGGAACGGTACGGCGTTTCGCCCGCGGCGTTTGTGGACGTTAAGGCACTGATGGGCGACACTTCCGATAACATCCCCGGTGTGCCGGGCATTGGCGAAGTGACGGCGACAAAAATAATTGCGGCGTATGGCTCGTTGGAAAACGCGCTTGCCCACGTGGACGAAATTAAGCCAAAGAAAGCGTCCGAGAATTTGGCGCAGTTCCGAGAACAGGCGATTTTAAGCCGCAAACTTGCGGAAATCGCGCTGGACGCGCCTATCGAATTAGAGCTTGCGGAAAACCAAATTGCAAACTTTTGGAACGAGGAAGCATACGAAGAAGTAGTACGTTTGGAACTGAAAAGTCTGTACAAACGGTTTGGTGGCGCGCCTGTTTCTTCCGCGCTTCCCGCGCCGCAAAAACTGAAAATTGAAAAGCTGAATACTCTTGAGGAAGCCACACAATTTTTCAACGCGCTGATGGAAAAAAACACGGGCGCGGCGTTTTTCCCGCTATGGGACAAGGACGGCGCGGGTACGGATTTTATTGTGGGGTTCGCGGTTGCGGCGGAAGCGTTGAAGTATATCCACATCGGCGGTGAGATTACCCTAAGCGGAACGGGTAGCAATATAACCGAAGCGGAACTTATTTCTGCCGCGAAACCGTGGTTGGAATCTGCCGCGCCAAAATATGTGTACGATTCAAAAAGTGAGATTTCGCGGTTGCAACGTGTGGGTATTTCTCCGCAAAACATAGCCTTTGACGCAATGCTTGCGGCGTATATCATTGACGCAACGCGGCAAACGCATAGCCCCGCCGACATAGCCGCGCTGTTTTTAAACGAAGAAGCCCAAACGCTGGAAGAAATCCTGCACAACAAAGGCAAGCGCGTCAAAGACCGCAAAGGCATTGCGGATTTACCCGAAGAAACGGCGGCGCAATTCGCGGCACGTAATGCAGAAATAATTTCCCGCGCCCGCCCGATAATGGAAGAAAAACTAACCGCCGCCGCGCAGGAAAAATTGTTCCGCGAAATAGAGCTTCCCCTTGCGGGGCTTTTGGCAGAGATGGAGCAAACAGGCATACGAGTAAACCGCGCAGTGCTAACGGCTTTCGGCGCGGAAATGGACAAGCGTATCACCGCGCTAACCGCGCTAATTTATGACTTCGCGGGGGAGGAATTTAATATAAATTCGCCCGCACAACTTGGCGAAATTCTCTTCACAAAACTTGGGCTAAAAGGCGGCAAAAAAACAACTAAGGGTTTTTCCACCGCCGCCGATGTTCTGGAAAAATTGAAAAGCAAACACGCAATTGTCCCGCTAATTTTGGAATATCGCACCCACGCAAAACTGAAATCAACCTACGTTGACGGAATGCTCCCGTTAATCAATCCCAAAACTTCCCGTTTGCATTCCACTTTTCATCAGGCACTTACGGCAACGGGGCGGCTTTCCAGCGCAGAACCGAATTTGCAAAATATTCCCGTTCGCACACAGCTTGGGCGCGAGTTGCGCAAGGCGTTTGTTCCCGAAGAAAACCACGTTTTTGTAGATGCAGACTATGGACAAATTGAACTACGTTTGCTGGCGCATATCTCCGCCGACGAGGTTTTAATCCGCGCATTCCGCGAAGACCAAGACATTCACAGGTTAACGGCGGCGCAGGTTTTGGGTATCGCACCCGAAGACGTCACCCCAGAACAGCGCGGCAACGCTAAGGCGGTAAATTTCGGCATCATCTACGGCATAAGCGCGTTCGGGCTTAGCGAGGACTTGAAAATCCCCGTGAAGGAAGCGGAATCCTATATAAACGGATATTTTGCAAAATACCCCGGCGTTAAAAAATACTTGGCAGAAACCATTTCCAACGCGAAAAAATGCGGCTTTGTGTCAACCTTGTACAACCGCCGCCGCGCCATGCCGGAGCTGAAATCCCCGAACTTTAACACACGCTCTTTCGGCGAGCGCGTTGCAATGAATATGCCCATTCAAGGCACCGCCGCCGATATCATAAAAATTGCAATGCTCAACGTGGCGGCGCGGCTTAAACGGGAAAATTTCCGCACAAAAATAGTTCTTCAAGTACATGACGAACTTCTTTTAGAAGCACCCAAGGAAGAAAGCGAACAGGTTGCGCATATATTAAAGGAAGAAATGGAGCGCGTTGCGGAACTTTCTGTACCGCTTGCGGCAGACGTAAATGTAGGGGAGAGCTGGAATGATACAAAGTAATAATTTCCCAACCATCGGCGTAACGGGCATAACGGGCAGCGGAACAAGCACCGTTTCCGCAATGCTTGCAGAGCGCGGCGCGTATGTTGCCCATGCCGACAAACTTGCCCATGACGCGATGTCAAAAACCGAACCCGCCTTCAAGGAAATTATAGAAACTTTCGGGCGCGAAATCCTAACCGACAAGGGCGAAATTAACCGCCGCGCTTTGGGGGCGCGTGTTTTCGGCAACAAGGAAGATATGGCGCGGCTGGAAAAAATCATCCACCCCCGCGTAATCGAACGCACCCGCGCAATCGTAAAAAAATTATCAGACATGGAAGAATACACCTTCGTTGTAATTGACGCTCCGCTTCTAATTGAATCAGGTATGGCAACAATGTGCGACAGTATTTGGCTAATCACCGCCCCAAACGACCTGCGCATAGCCCGCATTACCGCCCGCGACAAAATAGACGAAAACGCCGCAAAACGCCGCCTTCAAAGCCGCAACCCCGAATCCACCCTGCGCGAACATGCCCACATAATAATAGAAAATGACGGAAGCCCCATAGCCCTGCGCTCCAAAACCGAAACCGCCCTAAAGGGCATGAAACTGCGGATTCACGGCTGGGAAGGGTGCAAAGTGCTGGAGATTTAAGTTTCTAAAACAATGGAGGTTACTTATGACATATACCGTTGATGAAATTAAAAACAAGTTGCGCCCAATATTCGAGGAACAAAATGTTATACGAGCAACCTTGTTTGGTTCATATACAAAAGGCGAAGCCACAGCGGAAAGTGATATTGATATAGCCGCCTTGGTTGATGATGAGATGTCCATCTTAAATTTTTGTGATATAGCCGACAAAGTAATTAATGCGTTGGGGAAAAACGTAGATTTCCTGTACGCCAACGATATTATTCCGGGCGGCAAAATTGACCTTGAACTGAAAAAGAGCGGTGTTCTTTTGTATGAAAGTGGATAAAATCATAGACGAAGCAAAGGGAAATTGACAGGTTGCCCCTAAGAGGAGTTGTATATGAAAAAACGCATAACAATTGCAACTATATTTTTTTTGACGCTTATTGCGGCGGGGATGATTTTCAATATGCGATTCCCCGTGCGGCATTTGGATATTGTGCGGGAGAACGCGGGCGATTTGGACGTGCCGCTTATTTTGGCGGTGATAAAAGCGGAGAGCAGTTTTAGGGAAAACGCGCATTCCCACGCGGGGGCGCAGGGTTTAATGCAGCTTATGCCCGCCACGGCGGCGGACGTTGCGGCGCATATGGGCTTGGTGGATTTTCAGCCGCAGGACGTTTGGTTGCCGGAGGTTAATATCGCAATGGGTTCGTTTTATTTAAACAGGCTTGTTAATATGTACGGCTGTGTTCAGCTTGCGCTGGCGGCGTATAATGCGGGGCAGGGGCGGGTAAACCGCTGGCTTGCAGACCCCGAAATTTCCCGTGACGGCAAAACACTGGACAACATTCCGTTTCCTGAAACGTATAATTATTTGCGGCGCGTGAACCGCAACAGAAGAATCTACAGCATTATTTTGGCAGTAACGGGAAGGGCATAACCATGAAAATTTCAGCGGCGATTATAATAATTCTTTTGCTCGCGGCGTGCGGCACGGGGGAGCGGATAAGCCCGTCAGGGTTGCCGTATATTGCGGCGGCGGTTGAGGAATACGAAAACGAAATAGAAAACGGGGAGGTTGAACCTGCGGAAGAACCGCTAACAGCCCCCGTCACAGCCCGAACACTCCCCGACGACGGGGTTCTGCGGTTGCATATGCGTCCGCCCATGACGCTTAACCCGCTCGCAAACGAGGACGTTACCGTGGCGCGTATTCTGCGGCTTATTTTCGAGCCGCTTGCCGTGCTGGATAATGAATTTCGTGTGACAGGCCACTTGGCAGAATTTGAGTTCGCGTCGGATTTCGGTAGCGTAAATGCGACAATCCGAGAGGGCGCGATTTGGAGCGACGGCAAACCCGTCACCGCCGATGATATTATTTTTTCCATTGATTTTCTGCGGCGCGCGCCGTTGGCGGCAATCTACCGCGCAAATGTAAACGAGATTGAATCTGCCATACGTTTGGATTCGCGCAGGGTGCAAATAAATTTCACACGGGCATCGGTTATGGCGGCGTATTCGTTGACTTTTCCGGTTATTCCGCAACATTTTTTTGAAGACCCACGCGCCACTCAAGGGCAAAACCCGCCGGGAAACGGGGCTTTTATAATTAACACCGTAACGCCTATGCGCTACATGACGCTCACGCGAAACCCGTATTTTTCGCGGGGGCGGGCGCGGATTGAACGTGCCGAAGTTATTTTTCTGCCCAACATGGAAACGGATTTCCATGCCTTCGAGCGCGGGCGCACGGACGTTATTCATCTGTCGCTTACGGAATGGACACGGCATCATGGGGTGCGTTCGCCCGTTTATGAAATCTTCCCCGCTATGTATTTTGAATTTATCGGCTTCAATTTCAGAAACACTGTTTTCCGCGACATACACACGCGGCAGGGCATCGCCCACGCATTTAACGCTTGCGATGCCGTTGCAGGGTTGTATCTTGCCCACGCAGTGCGTACCGTCACGCCGATTCACCCGCACAATCACGCGGCAAACGCAACAATCCGCGGCCCCATTTACGACCCCGCACGCGCCGCCGCGCTGTTGGGTACTGTTCGCATAACAGAGCCGCTAATAATCATCGCCAATGCCGAAAACCGCCAGCGCACCGCCATAGCCAAGCGGCTTGCTACAAGCCTTGACCGCGTTGGAATCCCCGCATATGCGGAAATTTTGCCCTCTGCAAAATATTTTGAACGCTTGGCAAACCACGATTTCGATATGTTTATCGGCGGAATGGAACTGCCTTTCGCCCCCGATGTGCGCGTCTTTTTTGAAGCGGGCGAGCTTTTCCTGCGCGACCCTATCCTTGAAGCCGCATTCTCCGCATTGCAATTTGCCTCCACCGAAGCCGCCTACGCCCACGCAAAAACCCGACTACAGCAAGCCTTCGCAGAGCAACTTCCCGTAATCGGGCTTGCTTTCAAGCACTCCGCAATTCTCACAGGCCAGCGCGTAACAGGAAATTTGTCGCCCGCCCCGTGCCACGTTTTTATCAACGCATTTGAATGGAAAATTTCTTAGAAACAGACTTGCTATTTATCCGCATTTGCACTATACTTGTTTGCGTTGTAAATTGTTAGAAAGAGGTGGCTTATGGCTGTATTGTTTTATATTTTGCTTGTAGTATTCCTTGTCGGCTGTGTTGGGCTTGTCGGCGCAATTCTTTTGCAGAAAAAGCGCAGTGCGGGCGGAATGGGAAGTATCGCCGGCATGGGCAATGTTTCGGATACTTACTGGGACAAAAACAAACGCCGCTCTGCAGAGGGCGCGCTCGAAATGTGGACAAAAATTGGTGCGGCAGTCCTTTCGATTTTGGCAGTTGTACTTTGCCTTCCGATTTTTGGATAAGATGAAAAAAACCTTGGGGCTCTGCCCCAAACCCCGGAAACTTTTGAAAAAGTTTCATCAAAACTTTAACTAAAAACCCGCCGCGAAATTCGCGGCGGG
>WQSG01000011.1 GCA_009788055.1 Defluviitaleaceae bacterium
ACGATTTTGGGGTTTAAATTAAAGTTTTTGATTGAACTTTTTTCAAAAAGTTCATGGGGTTTGGGGCAACGCCCCAAGGTTTTAATGTTTTGCAACAGCCCCTTTTTTTGCATAACACAACTTAGACACAACTCTGTGGTAAAATAAAACCACGGGTGGTGCGGTAAATGCTTAACATCTTAATTGTGGAAGACGAGTACGCGATTGCAAATTTAATAAACACGTATTTAAGCGGTGAAGGGTACCGCTGTTTTTGTGCATTTGACGGAAAGGAAGCGGCAGACCGCATAGAAGAAGAAAACTACGACCTAATCCTTCTGGACATAATGTTGCCGCAGATTGACGGCTACGAATTACTGGAATACATAAAGCCCCTTGGAACGCCTGTTATATTTATAACGGCGCGGGGCGCGGTGAACGACAGAATAAAAGGGCTAAAACTGGGCGCGGATGACTACCTCGTTAAGCCATTCCAGATAGGGGAGCTTTCTGCGCGGGTGGAGGCGGTTCTGCGCCGTTACGGCAAAAGCGAGAAGCAACTGGTTTTCGGTGATGTTCTAATCAACACAGAGTCTCGCCAAGTTACAAAAAACGGTTGCGCAATCGACCTAACCGTAAAAGAATTTGACCTTTTGGTGGAACTGGTGCGCAACAAAAATGTAGCCCTGTACCGCAACCGCCTATACGAAAAAGTTTGGAACGAAGAATTTATTGGCGAAACCCGCACCTTGGATTCCCACATACAACGCCTACGCCGAAAATTGCAATGGGAAGACAATATAAAAACCGTCTTCCGCATCGGCTACAGGCTGGAGGGCTAACATGAAACTTTACGCGAAATTTTTTATGTGTGCCGCGATTGTTATAAGTGCCGCGCTTTTGCTTTCGGGGTACTTGCTTATTACGTCTTCGCATGAGGGGGCGTTGGCGCGGGAGAAAGAACGTGCGGCAAATCAGTTTAGGTATGGCAGATTCACGGTGCAGGCAGATATTTTTTCGCCCGAGCCGTTTAGGTTTGCCGCGCTTCTGGACGAAAGCGGGCAGGTGGTTTTCTCCAATTTTCCGCAAGAAAAAGGATTCTCTTTAATGGAAACCGTTTCGGGGAATAACTACGCAATGCGGTTTGAAAACATCGGCGGCGCGGTGCATATTGTGGTGTGCGGACGGGCGGCGGGGAAGTATCTGTTTACCGCAAGCGACATAAGCGGCGTTATCGCCCACCGTCAACAAATGTTGCAAAATTTTGCAGGGATATATTTTTTCACGCTGGTTCTGGGCATGGTTCTTATGCTGATTTTTTCGGTGATTATCGTGCGGCCCGTTAAAAAAATGAACACGGTTGCCGCAAAAATTGCGCAGGGAAATTACCGCGAACGCTTACAATTTTACGGCAGGGACGAAATAGGCGAACTGGCGCACAGTTTTAATTTGATGGCGGAAGCCATAGAGGGCAAAATAAACGAACTGCAAGACACCGCCCGTCGAAAAGAAGAGTTTGTAGCAAACTTCGCCCACGAGCTAAAAACGCCGCTAACATCCGTGATTGGTTACGCAGATATGATTTACCAAAAAAATCTGCCGCCGCAACAGGTCAAGGACGCGGCAAGTTATATTCTAAACGAGGGATTGCGGCTGGAATCGCTAGCGTTAAAGCTAATGGATTTGACCGTGCTAAAGCGGCAGGAGTTTATCATGGAAGAACTAAACGCACAAGAGCTTTTTGAAAACATATCCCAAAGCCTAAAACCCATGCTTAACAAACACGGCGCAACGCTTAATCTGCACATACAGCCCGCGACCATTCGCGTAGAGTATGATTTATTCAAAACACTTATTTTCAACCTGATTGATAACGCGGTGAAAGCCGACGGCAAAAAAATTGATATCATTGGAACGCGGCACGGCGAAAAATACGCCATAACCGTAGCCGACAACGGACGCGGCATCCCCGCAAGGGAGCTTACAAAAATAACCGAAGCATTTTACACGGTGGACAAGTCCCGTTCCAACGGCGCGGGGATTGGCCTAACCCTTGCGGAAAAAATTGCAGAAATCCACGGCAGTAAATTGCTTTTTGAAAGCACTGTAAAAGTCGGCACGGTTGTCACAATCTCATTGGAGGCTGATTTTGATGAATAAAAAATATGTACTAACCGCCGTGGGAATAATAATCGCGCTTATTATTCCCGTGGGAGGGTGGGCATTTACGCGCCGTTTAATGGACGCGGAACACAACCGATTACTTGCTGGCGTTACGTATTTCTATGCGGAAACGCCCGCACGCGACAGTTCCGCCGCCGCCACACAAGAAAACGAAATCCACATTGCGGTAAACAGCGAACTACTGGAACAGCGCGGAAAATTACAAGACGGCATGGTGATGATACCTTTCCACGCAATCGCCTACGCCTTGGGCGAAACGCCCGCCGCCCAACCGGAGTTCACCACCGTCCGCGAATTAGTAGACTACTTCGGCACGGATATAAGCTGGAATGCCGACACGCAAACCATTTATATCATGTGTGTGGATTAGTGATTAAGTTCTCGGGGCTCTGCCCCGAACCCCGCAAGCCTTTAAAAAGGCTTGACCCAAACTTTAACATGGACTAGCGATAAACAACGTTGCAATCATAAAATCGCGCATTCGCGCGATTTTAAGTTAAAGTTTCCGGGGGGTTCGGGGGCGGTGCCGTTCGCGGTAAACCGCTCACTTCATTGCCCCCGAGAACTTCACCCGTGTTCACATTTCTTTATGGTATTTATCCATCAAAAATGTGAATACAAGAAGGCTTGAAATATTTGCGGCAACCATTGAGCCCCAGATTAGAACATCGGCCTGCCGCGCCATAAAGAATGGCAGTAACGCGGAATAGACAAGAATCATGTAATTAAAGGCCTTGGCTTTTGCCTTGTTTGCGATGGCGATATTGCGCTCGTCTTTTTCTTCAATTTCCAGTTGCTTTATAAGGTCGGGGTTTTTCTTTTTCGTATGGCGGACGCGGGCGTAAACGTAAATGCAGCATAGTAAACTTGCGGCAATGCCCACAAGCACAGCCGGCAGATATATGCCGGGCAGAAAATTTTGTAAGGCTTGTATCATTTTTTCTCCTCCTCACCTTCGCTGTAGATGAAAATTTCTTCGATGCTTTTCCCAAAATGCCTTGCGATTTTGAAAGCCAAAACAATTGACGGGTTATACCGCCCGTTTTCCAGCGAGCCTATTGTTTGCCGCGAGACTTCCAGCACGGCGGCAAGTTCCTCTTGCGTTACGGAGTTTTGTTTTCGTATTTCTTCCAGTCTGTTTTTCACACGCACATCCCCTCATGGAAAGTTTGCTTTGCATTTTTAATATACCACAAGAAAATAAAATGTCAAGCACGCTTTCCATTTATTCCAAAAAAATTTACAACTATGTCACAACTCATACGCAAGTGTGACAAATGCCCGCGCTATAATTTCCCCATCATCAACAGAGAGGAGGTACACGAATGAAAACACTAATTGTAAACGGAAATGTTTTGGAGCAAAACGTTGTTGTGCAGGAAAACATACTAATGTTGCCGTTCCGCGCAGTGGCGGAAGCCTTAGGCGAAACGGTTTGCGCGGCAGATTCGCTTGTTACCGTACGCGAATTTATAGAGCATTTTGCAGTGGATATCCTGTGGGATTTCCACACATTATCGCTGATTATCACAGGCTAGAAAGGTCAAATCTCATGAAAAAATTTGTTCAAGCTGTGGCGTTTATGGTGTTTTTTGCCATTTTCGCCACGCCATATGTAGCCGCCGCAAGTGCGGATATCAACCTAATCATCAACGGCGAACGGGCGGTATTTCCGCAACCGCCCGTTATCGTGGACGGCACAACCCTTGTTCCCGTGCGCGGCGTGTTTGAAACTCTCGGCTACCAAGTGGAATGGTTGCCCGCCGAGCGTTCTGCCCGCATTACAAACAGCCGCAACGAAATTTTAGCAACCGTCGGCAGTAACACGTTTTACACCAACGGAACAGCCCACAATTTAAACATCCCCGCGCAAATTATAAACGGAAGTACAATGTTGCCGTTCCGCGCATTGCTGGAAAGCGTAAACTACGCGGTAGACTGGGACAGCGAAACCCGAACCATAATAATAACCACAGGCGAAACCACCACGCCGCCACAACCCACCACCCGCGATTTAATGCCAAACATGACATCCGCCACAACCACCGCAACCGCAGTGCAAGGCGCGGCGGGCTTGCCAATCGGCGCGGAAATATCCGTTCTGGAAACCGAAACCCACTTATTTGCGGAAATACTAATCCCGCAGTACCGCACACACACCAACATTTTGCCGCTGTATCCCGTTTTCATAGAGTCCATTGTTGCGAACTACGGCGATAAAATCACCTTCGATGTACGCGCCGGCGCAGGAAATCCCTTCTTCGGCTTCAGCACCTTCCGCTTCAACGATATGGCTTGTCAATCCACATGGGGGCAAACCATGGGCCAAAGCATCGAAGCGCGACATATGTACGACAGCTTCACATTCATGCTGGATTACCCCGCCTTCCTTCACCTAAGCACAAGCACCATGCAAATAGTAGATGATACCGCAGACACATGGGTTTTCGGCGGGGACTCCGTAACAACGTATTTGCGGGCGTATGTAGTTATTGAACGGGCAAGATAAAAAATCGCGGGGGCGTTGCCCCCGCACCCCACGAACTTTTTTGAAAAAAAGTTCGACAAAAAACTTTAACTCTGAAAATCGCGTACGCGATTTTCAAGGAAATACGATATCGCTTATCGCTAGTCCATGTTAAAGTTTGGGTCAAGCCTTTTTAAAGGCTTGCGGGGTTCGGGGGAGGTGCCGTTCGCGGTAAACCGCTCACTTCATTGCCCCGAGAACTTAAACTAACAATCCCTGCTACTCTTTCGCTGAGCCATAACAAGGTCGTAGTAGATGCCCTTTTTCTTCAGGAGTTCGGAGTGTGTGCCGACTTCTGCAACGCCTGCCTCTTTGCTTAGGACAACAAGGCGGTCGGCGTTGCGCAGGGTGGAAAGGCGGTGTGCAATTGCGATTGTGGTGCGGCCTTTGGTGATGCGGGAAAGGGAGTCTTGAATGATTGCCTCGGTTTCTACGTCGAGGGAAGATGTTGCTTCGTCCAGAATTAAGATATCCGGGTTTTTGATTATAGCGCGGGCAATTGCAAGCCGTTGGCGTTCGCCGCCGGAAAGGGATTGCCCGCCCTCTCCTATGAGGGTGTTGTAGCCGTCGGGGCTTTGGGTGATAAAATCGTGGGCGTTTGCGGCTTGTGCGGCGGCAATTACTTCTTCAAGGGTTGCGCCGTGTTTGCCGTAGGCGATGTTCTCGAAAAATGTGCCCGCAAAAAGAAAGCTGTCTTGGAAAACCACGCCCATATTTTCGTGCAAATGGGTGGGCGACATTTTGCGGATATTGGTTTCGTTTATGGTAACGCGACCGTTGTTTGGGTCGTACAAGCGCATGGCAAGATTAATCAGCGTGGACTTGCCCACACCGGATTTACCAACCAAACCAATCATTTCGCCCGGCTGAATTTCAAGGTTTATGCCTTTTAAAACGGGTTCGTAAGATTTGTAGCCGAAGTGTACATTTTCGTATGCAACTTTGCCCGCAATGGGTACGTTTTGCGGTTTTGCGTTCTCTTTCATTTCGCTTTCTTCGTCTAAAAGTTCAAAGACTTTTACCATGCTTGTGGTGGTATTTGCCATCCAGCGCGGCACGTTTACAAGCCAACGAAGCGGCTCATAAATTGCCCACAGATACATAGTAAACAGCACCATCACGCCAAGGGAAATACTGCCGTTAAGCACCATCCATCCGCCAACGAACAGTATTAAAAATTCACCCATGCCAATTAAAAAACCCATGGGCGGGAACATCAAGCCCCAAAGGACTTCGTTTTGGGAAGAAATTTCTGCAAGGTCGCGGTTGGCGCGTGAAAATTTTTCTATCTCGCGCTTTTCGTTACCGAAAGATTTTACGGTGCGGATACCCTTGATAATGTCGTGCAAAATGGAATTTACCCGTGAAGATTTCCGCCATTGCCGCTCGAAACGGGCGTGCAAGATTTTCTGGAAAGCCCACAAAATAAGCGCGACCAGCGGCACGGGAATGAGAATAAGAAGCGTAAGCCGCCAATCGGTGAAAAACAGAATCACCGCCGCAATTGTGAACATCAAAATCATTTCCAGCACCCAGCGGGCAAGGTCTGTTAGAAATTCGCCAACGGTGTCTGTGTCGTCCATTATTCGGCGGATTAAATCGCCCGGGGTTCGCTTCGCAAACAGCGTCATGGAGTGGCTTTGCAGTTTTTCGTATACTTCCGCCCGCATATCCGCCATTACGGAAATGGTTGCGCGGTTAAAACGCCTCGCCGCAATAATCGTTACACCTTCGCCGAAAATGCGCGAAAGCAACAACGCGCCCGCAAACACCAAAATCTGGGCCCACGTACCATACGGAATGCCGCCCTGCGGTTCAAGGTGACGGTCAATCAATTGCTGCATGATAATGGGCGGCACAAGAAACGCTGCAAGCGTAAGCGCGTTAAAAATTTGCGACAGTGTTACCGTTTTTGCATAGGGTTTCAGAAACCCCAGTGCGCGTTTAATCACGCTGAATTTGTTATAGCAGAACACGCACACGCTTATCTCTTCGGGCAGGGGTCTGCCGCATTTTTCGCAGATTACTTTTTCCGCTTCTTCCGGAAATGCCGCTTCCCCCGTTTGGATGTAGTAGTTCACAATTTTGCAAAACTCGCCCGCTTGTTTTAGCCCGCTCATGCTGAAACGGCAGAGGACGCGGTCGGGGGTAGAACAAGGTCGTGGGGACTCCGTCCCCACACCCCTGCAAGGGGACAAGTCCCCTTCACCCCTGTCATATTTTACGAAAACAAGCCCGCAACCTATTCCGGGTTGAACTTTGGCTTCTTTTATGTCATGCGCGGGGAAGGAGAACTTCTCTTCGCCGTTTTCTTCCGCACGGATTGTGCCGTCTGCGGAAAAAATGAGTTGCCCCATGGCGGGATTCATTTGCAGGTTTAGGTCGTATTCTAAAATAAATTTGTTCATGAGGTTGCTCCCTGTTCATACACTTCTTGCGGCAGAACCGATTTTTCAAGTTCGGCAAGGGTTTTGGGTTTGATTTCGCCTGCGGCAAACTCTTTGCCTGCGCGGGCTATGATTGCCAAGTGGCTGTGTAACAGGGATTTTAGACCTTCCCATTCATCCGCGCCCATTTGCACCCCTTGCGGCATTTCTTTCATGTTTACGGCTTGAAAAAGCTCGCCCTGCCCGCAGAAAATGAAAGTATCAACGTCCATGCGGCTGAACATTGCAACAACGGCATCGTAATTTCCCTTGTGCGTCCAAAAGCCACAGCCGGATATCACAATATGCCGCTGATGGCTTAAATCGTAGCGGTAGGGGTGGTCGCCGGATTCTGTTCCGGGTGTCATTTCCGGCAAATTCATGGGCAGTTGGCGGTCTATAAGGGTTTTAAGTCCGCCGGGTACGCTGTAATAGTACAGCGGGAAAGACCAAATAATCACATCTGCGGCAATCAGTTTTGGCAAAATTTCGTCCATATCATCTTTGATTACGCATTCGCCCGGGGTATCGCGCCAGCACCCGAAACATCCGATACAGTTTTCAATTTTTTGCTTGGAAACAGAAATAATTTCCGCGTCGCTCCATCCTGCGCCGTCCAAAAATGCGCGGGTAAGAACCATTGTGTTGCTTTGCTCGTCCTTGGGAGAGCCGTTGATTACAAGAATTTTCATGGCGTTACTCCTATCCATTTAATAAAGCCTGTTTTGTCGTCGCGGTTGAAGCCGCAGTTTTCGTAGAAGCGCAGGGTGCTGTCTTCTTTTGCGCTTGTGAGAAGTATTATTTTGTAGCAATTTAGGGCGGTTGCGGTTTGCACCGCTTGTTGCATTAGTGCGGCGGCGTGACCCTTATTGCGAAAATCTGCGTGGGTGACAACGTTTTCGATTAGGGCGTAGGGACGCAGGTTGCGCGTTAGGTTTTCAATTGCGACAAGCGTAACGGAAGATACAACTCGCCCGTTTACCTCGCTTACAAAAAGATGATACATAGGGTCTGGTTCTAAGCGGGCTATTTTCTCCCGCCACAGGTGCATATCTTGCGGCGTCTCGGATAAATCAGATTTTAGATGGTTTAAATATAAGTCCATCAAAACCTCTGCGTCGTCGGGTTTTGCCTTGCGGATGGTGATATTTTCAAGCGGTCTGTTGTGAAAAACAACCTCCAGCTTTTTGTTTTCAAAGGAAAGCAGACTTGTGCAAGTGTTTTTAAGAAAGCCAATTTCCTCGTTTATTAGCTTGTTCATTATGGATTTGATTGCGCCGCCGTGGGAGATTATTAAAATGTTTTTCGGAAACAGTTTGTTTGCGGAATTTAACACCGCGCCATGCACTCTGTCGTGCAGGTCTTCCCACGACTCCATGCCCTCGTAGTTGCCTGCGGCAAAATGTGCCTCGCGCTCTGCGGGCAACATTCCCGCTACCACGCCAAACTCCCGCTCTGTTAAGTCTTCGTTTTCGTAAATTTCCGTTATGCCCAGAATTTCCGCAATAATTTTGCCCGTTTCCTTTGCGCGTTTAAGCGGGCTTGTGAAAATTGCATCCCACTTTATCGCACCGTTTTTAAGCGCGAACCCTGCACTGCGCGCTTGCTGTCTGCCGTTTTCGTTTAGCGGAATGTCCTCCCTGCCTTGCCAACGCCCTTGCACATTCCAGTCGGTTTCGCCGTGCCGCATGATACATATTTTCATTTTTGCCCTCCTCTGAAATGTTCTTTTAGAATTGCGTAATGCACAACATCGCGGAACACGCCCTTGATTTTTTTCTCTCGTATGCCAACGCCCTCGAACTTCATGCCGCATTTTTGCATTACCCTGCCGCTACCTTCGTTCCCCACGTAATGCGTGGACTCTACGCGGTTTAGCTCCAGTTTTTCAAACGCAAGCTCAAGAACGGCGGTCAACGCTTCCGTCATAAAACCGCGCCCCCAATATTTTCGATTTAAAACATATCCAAAACTTCCTTTTTCATCCTCGTGGTCAATGCGAAAATCCATGCATCCGATACATTTTTTATCAAATTCTATTGCAAAAATCCCCGTGCGCGACAAAAAATAATTGAAGATTACCCCGCGTGACACATCTATTGACGGGTGAGTTCCAACCGTTAAAAATTTCATGGTTTCTTCGTCGGAAGCGTATTCAAAAACATCTGCGGCATCCTCTTTCCTAAACTTGCGAAGCACCAGCCGCGCTGTGCGAATTTCCGCGTTCTCGTGCAAAATTTCATTGTAATTGCTTACCATGCGGCTCTCTCCTGTTAAGACCTTGGGGGTGTTGCCCCCAATACCCCCACGAGGGGATAATTCCCCTCGACCCCTATCTCTGAAAACAGCGTATGCGGTTTTCAAGTTAAAGTTTTTGTCGAACTTTTTTCAAAAAGTTCGCAGGGGTGTGGGGACGGAGTCCCCACGACCTTTCCAAATTTTAAAATAAGTACGCGTCCAGCTTGCGCAAACTTTGGCGGCTAAGACGTTTTAAATCTTCAACGATGTAGCGGTTGCCGTCTACATCAAAGATTATTACGCGGGTGTCGGAGAGCATACGAATGTTGCGGCTTACATCTTTGATTGCGCAATTTTTGCGGTACTCTATGCCCTTTTTGTTTTTCAGACGCAGTTCCATGTATACGTATCCCAGTTTGTCTTGCACGGATACCACTTCAAGCACCTCGGGCGAATAGTATCGGTTTTCCAATTCTGTTATCACAATTTCGCGCTGGGCGGGCGGCAAATCGTCCACGGCATTTAGAATGCCTATTTCCTTGAAGTCGTTGCCGTCCGTTGCAATGGCGGCAGAAATGTAATGAAACGGGTGCTTCATTGGCATAATACGCCGCAAAACTATATGCGGATAATCCTCGCCCTTATACCGCAAGCCCGCAAATCCGCCCGAACCGTTGTAAAATTCCGTTTCGTTTATGTCCAAAATTCCCAAATCCATAGTGTCCATATCAAGCCCTCACTTTCTTGAAAATAACTATACCACCGACAATAAACATAAAGCTAATCATAATCACATTAACCATGTCCGGCCGCCCCGTTGTAACGATGGTGGGGTCGCGGCGGGAATGGAAAAGCTGTATGCTGTCACCTGCGCGAAGCCCAAACGTCGCTTCGTTACGCAATCGTTCCGTGAAACCCTGCCCGTGTACCTCGTATCTAACCGTTATCACAGGGCCTCTTCCGCTACTGATATTAACTACCCTACCCGTAACCGGCACACCCGTAAAGCGCGTGTGCAAAATGCGTCCCGTTTGAACCACAAAAAACAGGGATAGTGCCGCCATAAGAACCACAAGTACAGCGACAAGCCATTTAGATGGCGCAGGCGGGGTTTCTTCCTTGGGTATGTTTTGCGGGTTAGCACTTTGGTACTCGTTTACGCGCTTTTCAATCTCTGCCATAACCGCTTTAAGATTATCCGTATTTTCGGTACTGCCAAACGAATCGTGCGGCACGTTAATTCGGATTTTATCCGTGCTTGTTGCTATGAGCCATTCGATTCCTTTACCGTGATGAATCTCTCGTATGCTTGCAATGTCGCCGTAGTATGCAATATGTCTGCGGTTTTGCATAGTAATTTCAACTTCGTTTTCATTGAAGATTGCAAACCCCGTTCCGTTTATCAAATTCACGGGCAAAAAGTAGATAGTTGCAACGGCGGCGGCAATCGTTACCAGCGTCCCCATGAAAACAGCCGCGTCTTGCGCAGCACTACTAAGCCCCAAGTCGGGCAAAAAAAGAAACATTGCGAATAAAATAATCATCCACACCACCGTGACAATACCGGAAACAAATAAGTTTCGCCCTTTTTTCAGATATGTGAACTCTCGTTTTTCGTTGGGGTTCATATTATTCCTCCATTGCTACGATTAACGACACAGCTTCCAAAACTTGCGCAAGCAAATCCCTTGGAAGCGGCTCCACAATTTTGCAGTTCCTCGCATTCAAGTCAATTGTCCGCACTTGCTCGCAGACAATATCGCCCTGCGTTTTTGTTCTGCCATCCAGCAAAACACGCAAACGCAAAGGCTTGGTTGTGCCTGTTATCGGACAAATTAAAACCATGCCGCGCTTTTTGTTATACACTGTTTGGCTGATAACAACGGCGGGGCGATAGCCTGCTTGCTCTCTGCCTTTTGTCGGGTCAAAATCAACCCATATGATATCGCCTTGCTTCATATAAGTTCACGCCCCGTAGGTTCGTCCGAATTGCCCCAGTCGTATCTGTCGGGTTCATCTTCGTAGCCTTCAAGATACCATTCAAGCGATTTTTTTGCCGCAGGTATGATGATTAACATATTATCTTTTGCCCTGATTTCGACTTCATCATTTAGCGCGATACTTGCACTTTGTAAAAGTTTTTTTGAAATCCGTATGCCTTGCGAATTTCCCCATTTTGACACTTGTGACAACATATAAGCACCTCCGTGAAAACTATATACAAGTATAACCGTTGTTGCAAATTTACTTCACACATTTCAGGCAACGCCCGCAGTATATTGTTACAGATGATTGATTTTTCGTTCAGGCGTTAAAATTTCCGAAAGTTCTGCCATAATCAGACAACCCACTAAATAACCCGCAAGCCCATTGCCGTAAACGCTTGCGGTTCTGTGAAGCCCATTTTCGCGTACAGCGGCTTGCCTTCGGCGGTTGCTTGGAGTTCGATATGGGACACGCCAATGCGTTTTGCTTCATCTGTGATACGGGCAATCACCTTTGTGGCAATTCCTTTTTTGCGGTAATCGGGATGGGTGTAAACATTCAGAATTGTCCCGACTATGCCCGTGATAAACGACGTATTTGCGGGGCGTTCCGATACCGCAAGATACGCCGTTGACACAATTTGCCCGCCTGTTTCGGCAAGAATGCCAACGAATGTACCGCACGGAATATGCTTTGAAAAATACCCCTCCAGTTGCGCCCTTATCGCGGATTCTTCCTCCCGCGATATTTTTTTGCCGTCGCTTAAAAAATCAATCCGCAATCGAATTAAATCCGCGATATCGTCAATGGTCGCCTTTCGTAAATTAATCTCCATCACGCAAAATCCCCAATCTTGCCCAAATATTTTCCGATGGAATAATAATTCCCCGAATACACAACAGGGTCTAGCGCAGTTAAATCATACGTTTCGTCGGAAATATCTATGGATGCATCCACCGTAACGTCTTTCACTTCGCAAAAATACGTGTGCGTGTCTCCCGTTTGAACAACCTGCGTCACCGCGCACTCGTACACCCACTTGCTCGCGTTTAATGTAGGCACATCCAGCGTGTTGCCCTTCTCATGGGCAACCGCGTCCTTTGACGCGTCCGCCCCCGAACTCGCGCCCAAAGAATCCATCATCTTCAACATATCCGTGCTTACAAGATTAACCGACAACATCCCGCTTTTGTCCGCATTCCGTTTCGTCTTTTTCTCCCCGTTCATACTTAAAACAATCAAATACTTATCCGTGTCCCACGTTGAACTCACCCACGTAATAGGCGCGAAATTCGCCCGCCCATTTTCGTCATACGTCCCAATTATAAACGACGGTTGCACACACATAGAATGTTCCCGCCCTACAGATTTCCTCTTCATCTCAAATCTCTCCTTGTTAAAGTTTTTTGCCCCGCTTTTTTTCAAAAAAGCGGGTGGGGTTCGGGGCAACGCCCCGAGAACTTTTTTCTAATCCATCGAAATAACCTTCAGCCCCTCCAGCTGAATCATATACAGCTTGTGGTATTCGCCCTTTTTCGCCATGAGTTCTTCGTGAGTGCCTGTTTCTACAACGCGACCTTTGCGAATTACTGCAAGGTTGTCAACGTCCTTGAGGGTGGACATACGGTGGGCGATGGAAATGGTTGTGCGGTTGGATTGCAGCTTGTTTAATGCGGCTTGAATTTTGCCCTCGGTTTCGGTGTCCATGGCGGCGGTTGCCTCGTCTAGGATTAGAATTTTCGGGTTTTGGATAATGGTGCGGGCTATGGAAAGCCGTTGCTTCTCCCCGCCGGAAAGGTCTTGCCCGCCTGCGCCAACGCGGGTTTCGTATGCGTCCGGCAAGTTGGCGATAAAATCGTGGGCAGAAGCCATTTTCGCCGCCCAAATTACTTCTTCAATTGTGGCGTCCGGGCGGGCGTAGCGAATGTTATCGGCAATGCTTCCGATAAACAGATAAATTTCCTGCGACACAATTCCAATGTTGGAACGCAACTGCCGCAACGGCAGTTTTTTTATGTCGTTGCCGTCTATGAAAATCTTGCCCTCGTTTGGGTCGTATAAGCGGGCAATTAAATTGGCAAGTGTGGATTTCCCCGAACCTGTTTTCCCCACAATGCCTAAACTTTTCCCAGCAGGAATGTCTATGCTTAGCCCGCGCAAAATGGGAATCGCAGGTTCGTACTGAAACCATACGTCCTGCACAGAAATATCACCGTGTAAAGTTTCGATTTCAAGCGGGTTTTTCGGCTCTTCAACCTCGGCTTTTGCGTCTATTACTTCAAATACGCGCTGTGCCGCGTCTACGCAACGCGCCCACCAATTGCTAACCGTTGACATAAACTGCAACGGCCCGTACAGCATTCCAAGATACGCCAAAAACGTGAGAAAAACGCCAAGGGTAATTTCGCCGTTAATAACCATCATTGCACCGATTGCGGTAACTGCAACCTGTCCGAAAAACAGAAACAAATAGATAAGCGGAAACGCCGTCCAGCCAAGATTGGCAGAAGCAATTTGCACAGACGCAAGTTTGCCAGCCGAAGCAGAAAATCTGCGGCTTTCCTCGCCCTCCCGCGCAAACGCTTTAATCACGCGTTGGCCGTTTACAGAGTCCGAAACCATGTTGTTCATCTGGGAATTAACCACCCACATTTTGTGCCAGTATTGGTGAAAAAACCGAAACAAAATATAAAACATCACACCCGCAACAGGCACAATTGCAAGACAAATAAGCGCGAGCCGCCACTCCAGCAAAAACATCACGGCAAAGATACCGATAAACAAAATCATATTCAAGATAATAAACGGCAATCCGTCCACAAAAAACCAATAAATATTCCGCGCATCACGTCCAATGCGATTCATAAGCGAACCCGTGCGCTTAGACGTATAAAACGAAACAGAAAGCCGTTGCATTGCTTCAAAAATACGCACTTGCAAATCGTAAATTATCCACGGCATGGTTTTGGCAAGCACCACTTGGTACAGCATTTGAAAGCCCATAGAAAGCAACCGCACGCCAATGATAACAAGCACAATTAACCCAACCAAACGGTAATATCGTCCGTCCTCGTGCAGAACGTCGTCGATAAACATTCTCGTGCCGATATACGGCGCAAGCACTTGCATAATCGTAATTCCCAGCATAACCACAGAACACGCCGCAACCTTCCATTTATAAAACCTAAAAAAGCCCAGCAGTCGGAAGAAAATTCCAATCTGCCCGGCGCATTTGGGGCATAAAGCGCGGTCGGGCTCCGGGAAGCGCGTTCCGCATTGCGGACAGAAAAGCATTTCCTCCGCACGAATTTCCTGCAACGGGTTTGCTTCGCCCTTGCGTATGTTTTTGATAACCTTAACAAGCCTGTCGGCAAAACTTTGATAGCCAAGGGTAAACAGCAAAATCAGTTTTTCCTCACCATCTTTGTTGCCAACCAACCTGCACGTTGACAGCAGGGCTTCTGTTTTAAGTTCGCCCAAACTTTCCAGCGGGTGCGTCACAACCTCGTGCGTGTCGTACTGCGAAACAAGCCGCCTTGCGTCCTGCACTTTTACCACGCGCTCCACGCCATATAAGATGTACATATTCACACGGTCAACCGCAACGTAAACATCCGCAAAATCGGCATCCAAAGTCATATCCGTGTGGATTGCAAAAATCAAATCCTTCACTGGTATCCCGTTCGCCGCAAACGCTTGAATCATATATTCCGAAACATTTTTTTCAATTTTCATTAAGTACAACCCCTTCGGCACTTGCTCCTACTCATTGCCTTCTTGCAAAATTGAAATTTCGTCTCGGGGTTGCGCGTCAAAACGCTTCACTCACTGCGGTTTCCCTTCGGAAAACGCGCTCGTTCGTTCAGCAAGCCGCGCCGCTTGCGCTAACCCCTCCCCGAAATCTTTAACCATGCAAGAAGTCTATTATAAACTAAAAAATTTCAAATGTGTTACAAATGAAAAAATTGACTATTCCTTTTCCGTGAATATGCCGATATAATATTACAGGTGAATAATGCCTGTGTCTTATTTGATTACAAAAATTCTGCACAACACTATCGGGGGGTAATAATTTATGAATAGACTCAAACGAAATATCAGTTTGTACATGGCAGTGATTATGGTACTTAGTTTGTTTTCACCGTTTGCAACGCCAATTGTGGTAAGGGCGGAACTGCCCGTTTTGCCGGGCGGAATAGGTACGGGTGTGGAGGGTACTGCCTTTGGCGGCGAGCTTCGTGCGGCGTTTAACGCCATGCTTGTTCCCGCATCTGGGCGGCCTGCACTTCACGGGCGGCCGGGCGAAGCTGCAGACGGCAGTGTGCTTCTAAACTGGGGCGTTAGTGTAGACCCTCTCGGCGGAACAGGGGCTTTTATGGACGTTCTGCGTTTCTTCGACAGCGAAGGTCGCCGCCACGAACTTACAGTTATGCAACTTAACGCGCTGGATGGCGTTGGCTTGAAAGTAAACTACGATATCTATTTCCCTCGCGTAAATGACGCGGGAGAGGTTATCGGATATATGCACATCAGCGACCCCCTTCGTGGTGCGTCCGCAGAGGTCGGGGGCTTTCAAATATGGGTGCCCGGCTTTGACGATTTTGAATCCGCATTCCAATTCCTTGTTACAAACGACAGGAACTATCCCATACGAGATACAATATATGGTACACACCTTAACAGAGTAAACGACCGTATGCGTTTTGCGGACACGGAAGGTCTCCCCGCCGCACGCCCATACACACCTGTGCGCGCCAATTATTTAACATTCGCAGGCGTGGATACGGGTAACTTTAACTTTGGCGTAGTTAACAGGGAAGATAACCCCGAGTATTTCGACCCCGACCGTGACCCCGATGAAGAGGTAGAGCGTTATATATACCGCCACTTGGCAGGGCCGTTTCCCACACCGCATTACAACGCGCTTTCTCCAAGCTTTAATATTGCAGACGGGCATGGTTATTCTTTCCGTTTCGGCGGAAGATCGTTGCACTTCCGTTGGGAAAACGGACAGTTCCTGTTCTTCATTGAAAACTTCCTTGAAGCGGGAAATATCTACGACTTCGTTTTAGAGCGTTACCTTACGGCAAATGTTAATGCATATGTAATCGGCACGGCTTCCCCCCGCCCAAATTATCTTACAACGGCAAATACCGTAACCCGCACCACTCGCGGAACGGTTTATATGCTCACAGGCGTAGACCGTGACCACCTTAACGCAATCCCATTCGCCGCAAACCGCGGTATTCCGGGCGACACGCCAAACACACGCGCACCGCGCCTTACGGGTTACGATGCCCCCGGCGCACTTATCAACGCACCCGAATTTGACGGAACGCGTTTGGATATGCGCGCACACCCCCCAATCGCAGAACCCGCCGAGCAAGACCTCGGCTTGGATATACGCTTTAACCTGCCCGCATTCTTCGACGAAGTTCGCGGAGAGTTTGCGTATCAAATTACAGACCCCGGAAATACACACGCCATAAGCCGTCAACTTGGTGTTGCCTTGCTTGTGGACGTTGGTATGGGCGAAACCCCCGAAGACTTTGCGGTAAGCTTCCCGCTTACGGGAATGCCGCTGTATCCTGCTAACTGGGGCGACGCAACATTGCAGTCACGCTCTGTATTTCTGGGGCTTACGCGGGAGTATGAAAAGCAATTAAACAATGTGTCCCTTCTGCACCGCACAGGCGAGCAATACGCAGACAGGGTTCGTATAATGGTAGGCGGTTTAAGTTCCAGTATCGCATACGAATGGGTGCGTCTAAGTATCACCCCGATACCAACCAACCACCCCGATACGGGGCTTCCCGTGCCAATGCCTACTAACTTTTTGGTTGGCGGCGGGCGCGTGGGTTATCCGCAAGACCCGTTCTACACCTTCCTCAATTTCCGCTTTGATACTCTTTTGGGGCGGCCCGTTATCATTGCCGAACCGTTTAACCGCAGAGTTTCTCACCTTCCCGGTTTCCAAGTGCGCACGGGTTACTATCAGCTTGTGAGTGACTTCCCGACACCCGGTGGTTGGGCACCAACCCGTGTAGACGAAACCACAACGGAAATATTCTTCAACCTGCCCGACTTCGTTGAAGCATATCGCGGCTTCTTCATAACAAAATCCATTCACCCGCCGCACATCAGCCCCCCGCCCGACATCATGTTTTCCCAAGACGTTTGGTGGACACCCAGCCGCATTCCTACAATAGATATCCCCGACCGTTTCAGTATCTCAAACGTACTGCACAGGCCAATGCGCGGTGACGAACACGCGGGTTATTTAAGCTACACCGCACAATGGAACATCGCTTCCCACAGAAATATTATGGCACTCCTCGGCTACCCCACAGACGAATTTGGCAGTGCGGACAATGTTATCCGCGCAACATATGTTTTGGGTCTTTCAACATCCCCCGAAACCGAAGCCATGATACCGGGCGCAGACAGAATCCACAGGGAATATATCACCGTTGCAATGGAAATAAGACGCACCCCCGGCGGCGAAACCGCAACGGATTTACAAATCCGTTACGCGCCCACGGCAACAACAGATAATGTTGCGGACGTTAGTGACTTTATTCCGTCACCGCCGCATATTCTGCCGCCTATCCCTCCGCGATTCTTGGGAAGCGCGACATTGCCGCCAACTGTTTTCCCCATCACCAACCGTTATTACGAAGACGGCTGGGTTCAGTTGGAATACCGCCCCGACCCATCCGCGGGCGAAAATATGGTTTTCGCATCCATTGACATTCTCACAAACTCCGTGCGTAACTTCCGTTATCCGCCACCGCCGCAAAACCTGCGCAGGGATTTCCATTTCCCCGGCATTTACTTCATGAACGTGCGGTTGGATAGCTGGGGTATTGTTGGCGAAGTTGCCGCAGAAGCCTTTTCCGATACCATTGCGCTAAGCGATGACAGCCCATTTTTGCAGCTTAGCAGCGTTGTGGTCGGCGACCCTATCGACCGTGGCGGCGAAAGCCCGTGGTCACTGTTCGACTACATTGTTGTGGACGATTTCGGCAGATTAGACCCGCCGCCGCCGTCAAGTATGTCTGTAGTGGCGCGCCCCCGCTTTGAGGGCGAACCTCCCCGTCTTGAAGCCCCCGTGCAACCATACTTGGATGTATCCTACGCAATCCCCGCCAACGCGCTTTTGACGTACCTTAACACGCTGTATCCCATGGAAACGCAAATCACTTCAAATTTATATATCGGCTTGTTTGAAGAAGCCATCATGGAAAATTATTTCCCGTATTCAACGGGCGCAACGCCTGTGCGGCGGCCTGTTCACCCCGATTACAGGGAAGAACTTGCGACCTACAACGTCCACTTCGACGACGAACGCCTTGGTGCGAATTTCTACGAAAATCGCACAGAGCTTGACCTCACCGACTTCCAAAGCGTTTTAATCGGCGCGGACGGCGGCACGGGTGTACTTCGTATTGAGGGCATCCCGCTCATTCACCATTCGGCGATTACAACCACCCCTGCGGGGCTGGTATTCCCTGCGGGCGGCATTGTAAACTACGCGTCCGAGGGTTCAAATTTGACCCAAGAAGAAGCCTTTGCGGAAACCTTCCGCATTCTTAACAACCCAAGCGATTTCCCAATCCACCTGCGTTTGCGCAACGTGGAAGAAAACACAGCGTTCTTCCTGTTCGCGGATTTGGAAATTGAAAAATGGGTAGACGAAGCAGACGGCACATTTGTACTGCGCGAAGATAACCCGCCGCACAACCCCAACCCCGCCGTTTCTCACCTTACGGGCGTTGTCACAGATACCACAATAGGAACGCCGCAAGAACCCGGCCCCGGTGAAATTGCACCACCCGCGCCTGATAATATCGGCGTGCGCTATATAGAGCAAATGGGCGCGACAGTTTACTGGGATCCAATCAATCTTACCCCTGCGGAAATTGAAGAGGGTACAATCTCAATTGAATGGGAAATCATCCGCATACAAGACGGCTCTCGCCTTACAGACCTGCAAATGAACGACCGCAATCCAAATTTTGCTACGGTTTTCCAAAACCTTACGCAAGCACCGCGCCGCAAAGGTTGGATAACGGCGGTTGACAGCCTAACCGTTGTCAGCATAACGCCGCCCGCGCTTACCATCAGCGAGCCGCGTTTTATTCCAAACCCCAACGAATGCCCGGAGGAAGAGTTTGAATACAACCGCAGGATTGTTGAACTGCGCGACAAAACCCTTCACCCGAACAGCCTGTATTTCTTCTACGTGCGCACCGTTCGCATAGAGGAAGCTTGGAACGACCAGCTAAACGATTATGTGTTAATCCGCAGTGTTTCGTCATGGGTGGAAGTTCCCGTTACCACATTGCCGATAGACCCGCCGCTTAATTTGCGGCAGGAAAACCCCTTCGACCGCGCAGGTTTCGATGGGCAAACCATGGCGTTGGTAAGCTGGCGTCACCCGCAAATGGACTATATTCTTGAATTAATGGGCGATGCATTCGCCTTTGAATTCCAAATTCGTGAAGGGGAAGGCGGGTGGCGCGACCACTTTGTTGTACCGTACAACATGATGGTAGAAGCCCGTTTAGACCCCCACGACCCGTTGCGCATACAATTCCTTGTTACGGGGCTGGAACACAGTTCAATTTACCAAATGCGTGTGCGCCTGCACGACAGAACCGCCAACGACCGTTCCATTTGGTCGAACGTAATCACAATCCTAACCGAAGTTGACCCAATTGAAGACGGCTGGGCGCGTGACAGAGACGACTGGCTGGGATATCTGCGCCGCCGCCTTGAAGAGCTTTTGCGTATGCCGTTCTGGACAGCGCAAAGAACGCCGACAAGTTCCATTTTGGTGTTCCGCCCTGCGGAAGTTTTTGACGGGCATATGCTTTCCACCCCCGGCACGGCAATCCCGCTGTATAACACGGGCGCGGACAATATCATATATTATCTGCCGCTTTCCAATGTGCTTACCGCAAACGAAAATCAGCGCGGATTCTCCACAACCTTCCCCGAAATGGAATTCCTTTTCGCGCCGTCATTCCTGCATGATGCACACAATCAAGCGTTGATTGATACTATTCGTGCGATTGACGCACGCGGTTCTGAACTCACAGACTCATTTGTGCGCATGGAAATTAACCGCAGTCCGCTGGAACAAATTTTCAATGTGCCTGCGATTTCGCCGCGAACGAATCTTTCAATGTCTGTGGTTGCCACAAACAACAGCGTAAGAAATATCCGCACATGGGATCAAACCATGAGTACCCGTGCAGAGCGCATTGTTGAACGCTGGCTGGACGACCCCGTTATAGGCGAGGGCGTTGTGGAAATGCTGAAAGCCGACTATTCCAACGAAGCAATTTCTGACCATATCTACCATATTATCGACCGCGTTGAAGCGGAAATTATCCGCGAAGCCGCCGCTTTCATGACCACTGCGCAAAACGGAATCCTCACAAACGAGCATTTCCCAATCCGCGAATTTAACGCGCCAATGCACGTTGTTGCCAGAAACGTAAATCAAAACACGTTTGTAAGCGGCAACAGGTGGGTAAACGAAAGATGGCAAGCCGAAACCCTTGTAGAGCATCACAACGGGCGTGCATTTATAGCGCGTGCGCCGGGTGAATTTGCCTTCGCAGGGCGTGTGGTTGATATCCCCGGCATTGAAACTGTGCCGCGTGGTGATGCCGTTACCCAAATCGTTGCCCGTCACGGCTTGGAAGATTACCTTGGCATCCACACAGACCTCATGGCAAACGCAAACCGCCAGATGGTTGTCGGCTCGGTTGCTCGTGCCGCAGGTGTGCCGCAGGGCGCAGACGTTTTTGCATGGGCTAACGCTAATCTTAATGTGAATATGTCAAGCCGCAATTCCACAGGTCTTGTGTCCAACCAAGAAGCCATTGCGATAGTCATGGCTCTGTACGAACACCGCACAAACACACGAATTAACACGATACGCATAAATAACATGGCTCGCACCGCTAACATGACCCTTGACCCACGATACGCTCAAGCGGTACGCGCCGCCTTTGAACTCGGTTTAGTAACCGACGATACCCTAAACCCCGCCGGCTCTATGACAACAGGCGCGTTGATGGATATGCTTGCGTTGCTTAACGCGAGAGTTAGGGTGTAGTGGTTCTCGGGGGCGTTGCCCCCGAACCCCCACAAGCCTTTAAAAAGGCTTGACCCAAACTTTAACTCAAAACCGCGCACACGCGCGGTTTTGGAATACGAATCGGTTTACCGCTAGTCCATGTCAAAGTTTTTTGTCGAACTTTTTTTCAAAAAAGTTCGCAGGGGTTCGGGGACGGAGTCCCCGAGGTCTTTCCTTATAAAATTTCATTGTTCGGGATGGTGTTTGTATGAAAATTAAATTTGCAGCAGTGTTTATGGTAATGGTTGCGTGTTTGATGCCGATGGCGGTTGTTGCGCAGCCTAATCCGCCGACAGATATTCCGATGCGGCAACGGCCGATTTCGGAATCTACGATGGTGGTTAATCCGGCGGCGAGTGGCGGCACTTCGTATAATTTGAATATTATGTGGTCGAGACCGCAACTTTCAACTGTGCCTGATTTTAACGTTCCGCCGGAGCGTCTGGCGGAGGCTGCCGCAAGCGAAACTTTGTGGACACTTTTCCCAACGCGTTATCTTGTTGACTTCAGAAATGCCACGCGGGGTGAAGTTTTTGGCGGGAATCCGTCTTTGCCGCAGATTGAGATAGCCGCACCTGCAAACGGGCAGTTGCGAACCCTTCCGACAGGTACAAGGCTGGAGGTTTCTACGGGTGCGCGTGCGTTTACCATGCAACAGTCAAGCCTGTATGAAATTCGTATAGACCCGATTAGGCCTGTGCCTATAATTCTTCCGCCGCCCGTACCCGGCGCGGAAGGCATACTTAGTTCCAGAAACGCATTAATTGATAATTCGCCCGGTTTGCCGCTTGGGCGTGATTTGCTTTTCCTCACGGATATCCCGTTGGAAGGGCGCGGACGCGGCAACAGCATAACAATCACATGGCAAGACCCTACTTGGGGCGGCATGAATATTTTTCCGTACTGGCAAATTTCATACGGTGATTATGTACCGGGCGCACCTATTTCGGGCGCGAGGGTTATAACACGCCCTGTTGGCGGGTCTGACGCAGGCTCGGGCGAAATTGTGCAAAACCCCGACGGTACGTTAAGCTATACTCTTTTTGACCCACGGATTCCGCCAATCGGTTTCCAGCAAATAAGCGTGAACCCCGCTTTCGGGCCGAACCCCGAGGGCGTACCCGCGCACAGAGTACGTCAAGGGCAGTCTTCCGCATACACCATTATCAGCGGGCGGCAGTTTGAAATTTTCTTCACCACAAACGAATACAGCACCGTTGTTACAATGATACCCGAACTTTTCAGCGAGCAAGCAGGTGCGCAATTTATACGGCTTTGGTGGCCGCACCTGACAGGTATCGCAGGAATGCTTAACCGTGTTGAAATTGAGGAATGGCCCGCCGATATGGAGGGCGAAGTTCCCGACCCCGGTATGTCGCCAATGTCTATTTTGCGTGTGCTGGGCGGTTACGCGTTCTTGGGCATAAACGAGATTTTTGTAGGGCCGGGTATTCCGAGAGAGCCGCGTGGTTTTGCACTTGCCATTCACCTTAACGATGGCACTGTGTTGCGCACAGAGGTTATCGTTTACGACCCGCATATTGCGGAGTTCAGCCCATACAGACCCGAACTTGTAAGAGTTGACCATGTGGACGGCGGCGCGATTTCTATGGAATGGCTGGCGTTTTTGCGCTTCCCCGCCGTGGCGGATGAGATTGCACTTGTTCCCGAGGGCGACCCGTACAACGGGCGTTTTGTGGACACGGCAATGTACTACGAAATTTTTGTTTCAGACTCGTGGGAAGATATGGGGCATATGACAACGCCGCTTCTTACAATAAACCCGAGTCAGTTGGAAGCGAGCCGCAGGTTAAGCCCTGTTCAGCCGCAACCATACCCGCTTGTTTTCGACCCTACATGGCAATTTTGGCCTTTCGATAATGTAACGCAATATCAAGCCTTGACGGATGACGGTATCGTTGTACGCGATATCCGTGGTAACAGGGTGTACTTTGTGCGCATTCGTGCGGTGCGCGAGCCGGGCGGACAGAGTTCAAGCTGGGCATACGGTAGTGTTTATGTGCCGCCGCTTGACCCGTTTATTATCACGCCTGAAATGATTTCGTCACCGCCTGTTGAAATTCCAAGTGAAGCGACTGTGCATATCACGGAAAGCTCAATCCCTCTCAGGTGGGATACCAGATATTTGGAAATTATGTGGCCGGGCGACAGGGACACAAGCAATTTCAGAGACCCCGACCGCTACCCCCCAAGAAACATTTGGCACACGGTAATTGGCGCAACATTGGATAACCGTCCGATTTTCGGGCGTTCCGCAACGCAGATTAACTACGTTGCAAGTGCGCCTGACGGTGCTTTGCCGCGTCACGAATTTCTTAATCGCATGATTGAACCCGCCCTGCGTGAGCGTTTGCTTGGCTTGGACGAATTTCCAATGAACCCGAACAACCCTGCGCAACTTGCGCCTGTGCTGAACGATGCGCGTGAGCAAATAAACAATTTTACAATGAACCGTTGGGATACTCGCTTCCATCCCATGGCTTTGCGTATGCAAAACACGGACGATTTTAGTTATCAACTTCATGTTGTGCCGTACCAAACGGTGCGGTTGCATCCGCGTGGTTTTGAAGGCTATCGCGATACCATTCCCGCAGGAAGCTGGGTAAGTATCGGGCAACCCGAAATCACCGACGGCGTTAAAAATCACGTTGTTACGGAGCTCTCCGAAAACACTGCGTATGTTATTTTTATCCGCCCGTATGTGACAATCGGCGGGCAAGTGGTTACGGCGGCTTTCCCAACTTTTGTTGTTGGTACAACGGTGGTTACGCCTATTCGCCCTGTTCCCGACCCTTCAACGCCCGTGCTTCATCCCGTGCCGCGCTACACAACGCGCAACAGGGTTGGCGTAAGATGGCGCGTGCAAGACAACATGGTTTACGAAGTGCGTGTTTCTCACTTTTTCTCCGATTATCCTAATGGCGGCACGGTAATTCCCATCGTGTGGGAAGATATCCAAGCCGCACTGGATGACCAAACCATCGAACTTGAAAACCCGCATTCTGTGCTGGAAGTAATTGAAGTGGAGGGTACGCCGTATCTGCACTTGCGCATTCACGAGCGTTTCCCTGATACGACATACTATATCTGGGCGCGGGCGGTTGGCGTAGACAATGACGGTAATGTAATCACACCGCCGTCGTTGCCGTCAAACCCCGTGGATATTCACACAAACGATATCGAACCGCCCGCACCGCCGCGAAGCCTTGCGCGTGTTCCGCAAAACTTGCTGGATATGTTCAACAGATACAACGACACGGAATACCGCAACGATGAACCCGAGGCGTTGACCATTTCATTTATGCGGATATTTGAAGATTTGCGCGATGTAATGGGCAACTTGACGGAACGTGCGGAAGCGGGTGCGGGTGACGCAGGTGTGCGCCCGCTTAATATGCCTAACTTGGACGTGACGGAATCGTATGTTGCGATTCATATAACCCGTTTTGAAAACCTTATTGCAAACCGAAATTACTATATACGGGCGCGTACAATTTTAACGGTGGAGCGCGACAGCCCCGACGTTTTCAGCTACGAAATTCAGCTTGCGGACAACGAAGACTTCTTGGATGCCGTAACATTTACCATTCCGCCGCTGGTTGAGATGAACCCGATTACCATGCGCCGCGCTACTTCCAACTGGGTGAATATTGAAGTTGGCACAGGCGTTTCGGACGGCGAGTTTGACAGTGCGCACCGTCCCGACCAGTACCCCATGCCCGAGCGCGATTTTGAAATAACTTACGACCCGCTTACGCAATCGCTGATTTGGCGTTTCCGTACAAACCAGCGCGGCGCGGACGGCAGACTTGACCAAAACGTAGACCAACGTTTTATCACGCGATTGATACAAGATAACGTGTTCCAATACACAATCGACCTTTCAAACCACAACAATATGCCAATCGCAAACCGCGAAATTATTATGCCCGAGTCAATCCTTCGCGCCTTTGACGGCAGAAGAATCGCGCTGGAAATTCTCGCAGGCGACACAAACGTTGTAATCCCGCCGGGCGCGTTTGATACAGCGCAAACACGGGCATTGCAACCGGGCATAGGCACTTACTACCGTATAGCCATTAACAATGTAGACAGCGGAATGCCGCCCCTTGTAACCAATACGGAATTTGCTACCGTGCCGCAACGCTTCAGCGTTTCTGCAATGACGCCGCAACGCACGGAAAATCTGAACACGTTTGCTCGCCCCGTTATCGTAGAGCTTCCCGTAGAGCGGCACACCGGCCCTGACGGGTTGCGCACTGGGTTGTTCGTAAACGACCCGAACACCGCTTCTTGGCGGGACACGCAAGGGCAGTTCAGCTTCTTTGCAAATTCGCTTTCGTCGGGCATTCAAAACCCCACGACATTTGCGGGAATATCTCGCGTTACGCCGCCCATGGCTGTGCCGCAGACCCCCGCCAACGCACCCGCCGTACAGGCAATGGAACGCGTGGCAACCCGCTTCACCCTCACAGATATGACATCCTTTAACCCATCCCACCCCGTTACCGCAAACGAATTTAACAACATCGTAAACGCTTTGGTTACGGGCAATTCTTCCGCAACAATGGGCGCGACAATTCCGCCCGCAAACGTAAGTTCTCTCACCCGTGCGCGTCTTCATGCCGCCGCAGACCCAACACGCGAAACCGCAATGGATATCATGGTGCGTTTATACGAAAACCGCACGCGCCAAATTCTCACACCCATGACCCCCGAAGACTCTGTTCCCGGTATTCAAAATGCCAACCCTGCCCTGCGCAACAATCTGCGCAAAGCCGCAGATATCGGTTTCATCACAGGCCCTCTTGAGCCAAACTCCCGCCTTACCATGGGCGAGATGATGAACATGGTAGACATCATCATCATTGATGCGGGGATGTAAAGTTTTTAACAATAAGGCAAGACCTTGGGGCTCTGCCCCAAACCCCGGAAACTTTTGAAAAAGTTTCATCAAAACTTTAACGAAAACCCCGCCGCGAATTTCGCGGCGGGTTTTTGAGTTGCACGAGACAGTTTATCGCTAGTCCAAATTTAAAGTTTTTGTTCAAACTTTTTTCAAAAAGTTTGCGGGGTTCGGGGCAGAGCCCCGAGGTCTTAATTCTCTGAAAATAACGCTGTCGAAAGATACCGTTCGCCTGTGTCGGGGAGGATGGCTACGATTGTTTTGCCTGCGTTTTCGGGGCGAAGGGCTAGTTGGGTTGCGGCGTGGGTTGCCGCGCCGGAGGAGATTCCGACTAGGATGCCTTCGGATTTGGCTATGGCGCGACCTGTTTGGAATGCGTCTTCGTTTGTGACGGTAATGATTTCGTCGTAAATTTTTGTGTTTAGGGTGTCGGGAACGAAGCCTGCGCCAATGCCTTGGATTTTATGTGGGCCGGCTTTGCCCTCGGAAAGGACGGGCGAGTCTACGGGTTCTACGGCGATTACTTTGAGGGCGGGGTTTTTGGATTTGAGAAATTCGCCCGCGCCCGAGATTGTGCCGCCCGTTCCGATTCCCGAAACGAAAATGTCAATTTTGCCGCCGGTTGCTTCCCAAATTTCGGGGCCGGTTGTGGCAAGGTGAATTGCGGGGTTGGCGGGGTTTTCAAATTGACCGGGCGTAAAGGAATTTGGGGTTTGTGCGGCAATTTCTTCAGCTTTTGCCATCGCGCCTTTCATGCCCTTCGCGCCTTCGGTTAGGACAAGCTCTGCGCCAAGGGCTTTGAGAAGGTTGCGGCGTTCTATGCTCATGGTTTCGGGCATGGTTAGGATTACGCGATAGCCGCGTGCCGCGGCAACTGCCGCCAGCCCAATGCCCGTGTTGCCGCTGGTGGGTTCGATAATGACGGAGTCAGGGGTGATTTTGCCTTTTTCCTGTGCGTCGTCCAGCATTGCTTTTGCAATTCTGTCTTTTACGCTTCCGCCGGGGTTGTAAGATTCAAGTTTGCCAAGGATTTCTGCCTTCGCGCCGCTTAGTGCTTCGTATTTTTTCAGCCGAACCAGCGGGGTGTTTCCGATTAAATCTGTCAATCCGTTATAAATTTTCGCCATTGTGGCACCTCCGTTATGCAATACATATATGATTTGTATGTTTTGTATTCTACGTCAAAAATTTTCCCTTGTCAAGTATAAATTGTATTGTAAAAACTGTTGACAATGTAGGAGAGATAGTCTATACTAACCTCAAGTTAGTTTATGCTAACGCAATATGACGGGGGATGGTGAACATGATGCAGACTAGCCTTTACACCGCAGAAACAACAGGGGCATACAAAGTGGCGTCTGTGCCTGAGATTGGGCTTTTGAAAAATCTTGGCATCCGCGAAGGAACGCGAGTTTCTATCACGCAAAGATATGCGTTTGGCGGCCCGTTATTGTTGAATATCGAGGATTCATTTTTTGTTGCGGTCGGCAAAGACGTTGCAACTCAAATAACAGTGGGGAGAATATCGTAAATGAAAAAAAAGATTCTTCTCATGGGAAACCCGAACGTTGGCAAGAGCATATTCTTTTCCGAACTCACAGGGGTTCATGCCGTAAGTTCCAATTTTGCGGGAACAACGGTGGATTTCTTGGAGGGTCGCCTTAAAATAGGCGATGGGGAATATGTTTTGATTGACGTGCCGGGTACATATTCGCTGGACCCTTCGTCGGAAGCGGAAGCCGTGGCGTCGCGCCTTATGGAAGACGGTGCTTCCGCAATTATTTGTGTGCTTGATGCTTCAAATTTGGAACGCAATCTTCATCTTGCGATGGAGGTTATGCAGTATAAAATTCCGCTGGTTTTCGCGCTTAATATGGCGGACGTTGCAGAACGGCAGGGCATAACAGTTAATACAAAACAGCTTGAAAAAGAACTTGGCGCACCTGTTGTGCAAACCGTTGCGGTGAAAAAACAGGGCTTTGATGAACTTATTAAAAAGCTGGGCGAAGTTTTGGGAACGCCCGTGTGCGGAGGTTCTCATTGTGGAAAATGCCCCTCATGCAACCATGCAGAATCGGGCGACAAATGGCTTTCCGCAAAAGAAATTAGCGGACGCGTTTCCAAAAAGAACAGCGCGAGCCCAAGTTTTATGGACAAACTGGGAATGCAGATGATACGGCCTTTCCCCGGGCTTTTGTATGCGGCGGTTGTGTTGGCGTTGCTGGTTGTGGTTGTGGTTTTTGGCGGAAGAATGCTTCGTATGCCGCTTATTATGCTTACGGATGGCTTAATTATTCCAATGTTCCGCAGTCTGTTTGAATGGCTCTTTGCTTTTTTTGCGGAGGGAGACGGTGCGTTTTCGTATCGCTATTTGTATTACAATGACGGTTTCCGCACGGGCTTTAGGGTTTTTTATGACGGCGCGTTTAGGGCGGCAACATATGAGGCGTATTCGGCGGCGGCGGGCGGTTTCGGTGATATCCTGTTGAACGTGTTAATCGGCGAGTACGGTATTTTTGTAATCAGTTTCCAATGGATAATCGCGCTTATTCTGCCATATGTTTTTTCGTTTTATATAGGTATTACGTTCTTGGAGGACTCGGGGTATTTGCCGCGCATTAGCGTGCTTTTCGACAATGTTATGCGCAAATTGGGCGTGCAGGGCGGAAGTCTTATTCATGTATTTTTGGCACTTGGGTGCGCCGTTCCCGCTATCTTGGGAAGTCGCACCGCCACCACCAAAAAAGAGAAGATGATGATTGCCGCGGTTATCTGTTTTGCCGTGCCGTGCATATCGCAGATTGGCGCGTTGGTTGCTTTAATGTCTGCGTTCTCGTGGCATCTTTCTGTTGCTATGTTGTTGTTCGCAATGTTCTTGTTTGTTGCGACGGCTTTTGTTGCGGGCAGAGTGATTAAGGGCAGGGTTGACCCGCTTATTCTGGAAATCCCCAACTTGCTTATGCCGAAACCAAAAGTGTACTTTCGCAAACTTGCAATCCGCATGAAGCATTTTTTGAAAGATGCCGAACTGCCTATGCTGGGTGCGGTTTTTCTCGCCGCGCTGTTGGCGGGGACGGGTGTGCTTGCCGCAATTGCCAATCAGCCGCAGGTGCAATTTGTTGTAAGCGGTTGGCTGGGTATGCCAGAAGAAGCGGTTGTTTCTCTGGTTTTGGGCATTGTTCGCAGAGAGATGTCTGTCGCGCCGTTGCTTCTTCTTAACCTTACGTATTTACAGGCGTTTGTTGCGGGTGTGGTTTCGCTTTTGTATTTGCCGTGCCTGTCTGTGTTTGGGATTTTGGCAAAGGAATTTAAAATCGGTTTCGCCATTGCAATTTTTGCGGGAACGGTTGTTTCGGCAATTCTTGTGGGCGGTTTTATAAATCAAGTTGCACAAATATTTTTGTAGGAGGTAATTTAATGAAGGGCTTTCTTTGTGCTGTATTTTTCACCGTTTTTATCATGACTTCGGCTGTGTTTGCGCATGATACCATGTCCGAATTCTATCCCAACCCTAACGTGAACGAGGGGGTTGTTCAGTTCTTTTTCGACAATGACGAACTGATGAGCAACATTGAAGTAACCGTGTACAACACCGCAGGTTTACGAATTGCCGAAGGCACAACCTGCGACAAGGGCCTTTTCGACTTCACCGCGCTTGAAGCCGTCGGACACATCATCGCCCGCTACGACGCAGAGCATATTCAAATCCACGTTGTAGCCGAGGGCGGCGCGTACATTGTAGGTCAAAACTTCGGCGGTACTTACGTAAGCCACACCCGCCTTGGCGAGCTTATGCGCAGTTTCGTCCTTGCCCGCTACTGGCTAACCCTTTACGCTCTTGCAATCCCCGCTGTGATTTTTGTTATATCGCTTGTGTTTTTTATTGTGGTTAGTAAGAAAGACCGCGGGGGCGTTGCCCCCGCACCCCCACAAGCCTTTAAAAAGGCTTGACCCAAATTTTGACATGGACTAGCGATAAACCGTGTCGCGGACGGAGAATCGCGCTAATGCGCGATTCAAGTTAAAGTTTTTGTCGAACTTTTTTCAAAAAGTTCGTGGGGGTTCGGGGGCAACGCCCCCGAGAACTTAATTTAGGAGGATTTAGAAATGAAAAAAATATTTTTGTTGTGTGTGATGCTGTTGGCGTTTCCCGTGGGGGTGAGTGCGCATGGGGTGTTTATGCGGACGGAAAGTCCGTGGTTGGAAGCGGCGGGGCAAAGCGTTGATGTGTCAATAATGTTTGGGCATTATCCGTGGCCTGATGGCGATTTGGTGACGAGTGGGGCGCGGATTTTTGTCGTGCGGCCTGATGGCTCGGAGCAGGATTTGGGATATGAAACGATGGAGTCGCCCGAGGGCGAGTATGTGAATGTGCGGTTTACGCCGCAAACGGCGGGGCTTTATCGGGTGGTTTACCATCGGGGAACGGCAACGCGCAGTGATTTGGCGAAGGCGTATATCTTGGTGGGCGGCGGCGCGGTTTCGCCCGTTGGGGTTACAAATACGGGGCGGTTGGAAATTCAGCCGACCAGCGATATCGGGCGTTTGACGCCGAACTCGGTGTTTGAGGGTGTGCTTCTTTTTGGCGGCGGCACTGTGCCGAACCATAGGGTTAGCATTGAAGTGGGCGAGGATAATCTCACCCACGCCGAAACGGACGCAGACGGGCGGTTTTCCATAACCATGCCCAACACGGCGGGAACGTTTACGATTATGACAACGGGGCAGCTTGACGATTTGCGCGACGAGCATTCCCTGATGGTTTTTGTGACGGATAGCCCGTTGCCCGTGGTTGCGGAGGAAGAAACGGAAGAACCCGAAGAACCCGCCGAGATTGAAGACGAAATCACGGAAGACCTTGAAGAAGAAATTGAAGAAGAAATTGAAGAAGACCTTGCAGAAGAAATTGAGGAAGCGGAATACGTTGGCATAGTAGCAATTTTCGATGATTTAGAAGAACTTTTCGATGACGCAACAGATGACATCGACCCGATATTTGCGGACAGCACCGTGGAACTTGATGACACAGACGACACAGACGAGCAGGAGATTGCGGAACTTACCCCGCTTCCCGGACGCGTTCCCATGGAGCCCGACGTCCCCGCCGAGTCAACGTATTTAGAAATACAGGCAATTGACCCGCGTGTTGACCCCGTTGCGCTTGCCGAGCCGATTGCCACGGCAGAAGACCACGGTAGCGGAAATGCAACACGTATGATAGCGGCAATTGCGGCGGTGATTGTCGTGGGCGGCGGTATTGCGGCGTTCTTAATCAAGAAGCGCAGGTAAAATGCGCACCAATCGGCGCAATAAAAACGGAAACAAAATTTCAAATATAGAGGAGAGTTTTAAAATGTTTAAAGTTTCAAAACGTAAAATTGCAATGTTAATCTGTGCGGTGATGCTGTTGGCGTTTCCCGCAAATGTTTTCGCCCATGGGGTGTTCCTTGATGTAAGCGATATGCACGGGGCAGTTGGGCAAGAGGTAACGGTTCAAGTAGGTTGGGGATATGTTTTCATGGGGCATGACGGCAGTGCAATCACGGGTGCGGCGGCGGTTAGGCGTATGTTTTTGCTTGACCCGAGCGGCACGGAAATCGCGCTTACGTACAGTGTTTTTCACCAATACCAAGGGCGGGATTATCCCGACAACCCCATCAACGAGATTGATATAGCGCAGTTGGGTTCGGACGAATTTCCTGCGGGCGGCAGAAATATCACATATATTCAAGCAACGTTCACGGCGCAAGTTGAGGGGTACTATCAGATAGTTTTCCACCGCGACAGAAATGTTCCAGACAGCGGCCCGAACGAAGGCCGTCAAATTACAGACGTGGTTAAGGCTTTCATTCTTGTAGGCGACGCACAGCCTACCCCTGAAGCGGGACACGGCACACTCACAGACATTAACAGCGTGGAAATACGCCCCGTAAGTGATGTTGGGCGTTTAACACCGAGCGCGGAATTTGAAGGCTATGTTCTTTTCGGCGGCGAACCCGCGGCAGACCAAGAAGTGCGTCTTGAAATTGCCGCACACGACTATGTAATTGTTGCAACAAATGCGCAAGGCCGCTTTAGCGTTACCCTTCCCGCAGAAGCAGGCGAATATGCGATTCGCGTAACCCGCGACTGCGACCAAGCGGGCGAACTGCACGGGCAAGATTTCACAAGTTCCAGAGCGATTCACATTTTGCAAATTGCAACACGGGACGGCGTGGGCGTTGAGCTTCCCGATATCGCGGAATTACCCGCGGCAAATGTACCCGTTGCCGCGCGCGGCGTGTTGCGTCTTGCGATAGGAAGCACCGCATACACCTTTGGCGGGCAAACAGGGCAACTTGACGCCGCGCCCGTAATCACAGGCGGCAGAACAATGGTTCCCCTTCGCGTAATCTCCGAAATGCTTGGCGCGGAAGTACGCTGGGACGCGGCGGCACAAGCGGTTTACATCTATATCGCGGGTAACTAGTCATGAAAAAACTTTCAGCTTTGATTCTAATTTTGCTTCTTTCGTTTTTGATGACGGCAAATGTTTTCGCGCACAGCGTGTTTATCGTTGCGGACACCGTTGCCGAAATCGGGCAGGAAGTACCCGTTAAAGTGGCGTGGGGACATTACCCCGCGCCCGACGGCGACCTGATTCGCAACGCAGATGTTTCTTGGGGCGTGTATCTTTTGCGCCCCGATGGCACGGAAATTGAACTTCCGCAAACATCCGTTGACGCAGAAGAAGGCCAGCACATACTCACGGAATTCACCCCCGAAACCGACGGCTTTTATCAAGTTCTGTTCCGCCGCGACAGAGGCGTTTTGCGCAACCGCCAGCAATACGAACTTGTAAAAACCTACGTGCGTGTCGGGCGCGAGAATTTTGAATCCTTGGCGGAAATCACCGCCAACGGCAGACTTGAAATTGCCGCACGGATGGACACAAACACGTTGCATTACTCAGGCGGGTTTAACGGTATATTATTTTTTAACGGAGAACCCCTCCCGAACGCCGAACTAATCCTTGAGGACGCAAATGAAGAACGCACCCGTTTTGAAACCGGCGACTCAGGTTTTTTCAGCATTGACTTCCCCTCGGGCGGCACATTCATCCTAATGGCAGAGCATATCGACTACACCCAAGACCCCGCCATTCGCGACTCGCACATAGTAATGCTTCACGTATCCGACGAAGACCTGCCGTTTATTTGCGTTTCCGCTCCCCCGTCGTCACATCCTAATAACCGCAACGTAACGGAAACCGCACCCGCCACAGAAACCATCACAGAACCCGCCACCCCTGATTACACATCAACCGCACCGCAAACCGAACTCCCACCGCTTTTCACCACAACCCACTACCTAATGCTAATCGCGGGGGGCGTACTACTTTTCGCTGCAGGGCTTCTATTCGGACTCGGCTTCGCAAAATGGAAATCATAATCTGAGATGAGATAGGGGTCAAGGGGACTTGTCCCCTTGCAGGGGGGTTGGGGGACGGAGTCCCCCAAGGTCTCAAAAAAAAGGGGATAACAAATTATGATGATAACGACAATCACACAGCGGATAGAAAGCTTGGCATCAAGAACAGGGGTATTGTATCGGCTTGTGGAAAAATACTATGTAGATATGGTTAAAAAGGAAGCGGGACTGGCGGGCATCGGAAAAGATGACCGCATTCTTTGCATTGGCGGGGGGTGCTGTCCGTTTTCTGCGATTCTGTTTCACAGAATGACCAGCGCGAAAGTTACGGTTGTGGACAACAATAAGGACTGCATTCCCAAAGCGCGAAAGGTGATTGAACGCCTTGGGCTAAGCGAGCATATCCGCGTGGTTTTGCAAGACGGTTGCGCGTCTGATATCAAGGACTATTCCGTGATTCACCTCGCGCTTCAGGTAGACCCGATGCAACAGGTAATTTCGGACGTGGAACGCCGTATGTCTCCCGGTGCAAAATTGCTTGTGCGTCAGCCGAAAAAACAACTGCGCGGTATGTATAGTAAGTTTTCAAACGCAACGCTTGATTGTTGTTCGTCCATCACTCACAAATCCCGAAGCGTGGGCAGTACCTTCTTATATAAAGCAATGTAGCCCGCGCCAAACAACATCACAAACCAGAAAGTTACAAAACGGAAAAGCACTGTGATAACCGCCGCGCTTGCCACTGCAACGCCCGTTGCCGCAAGCAAGCCCGTCATTGTGGCTTCAAAACCGCCCAGCCCGCCGGGGAAAATAGGAAGCATTGCAACCATGTACGCGGCAAATGTAATGGCGGCGGCGTTAAAAAAACTTACATCTGTTGCGAATTGCAATACCAAAATATACATCTTGGCGGGGTACAGCAACCAAATACACAGCGACAACAAGAACAGCGGCACGAAAAGCCTTTTGTTGCCGCGAATATTCTCCACCTGTTCGCACAGTGTTATCAGAAAATTCCACCGCACATAATTTTTTATCCTGTGCGGCACGAAAAACACACACAGGAAAATAATCAAAAAGGGGATAAAAACCCACCAACCCACCGCAAAACCCATCACCAAAAACAACGCGCCCATACTGAATAATTTTTGCACCGCAACAATCGCGGCGGCTTGCTCTGTCGTACACGCACCCTCGCGTTTAAGCTGGACGGCGCGGGTTACTTCGCCGCCTATCTTCACCCCGGGCGTAATAGAATCCACCACCGCACCCTTGCAATTTACATAAAACATCGCCCAAAACGAAACCCGTATTCCTACAGCCTTCGCAATTTCGTACCACTGCCAATTAATCAAAAACTGCGTAGCAATTTGCAACGCAAAAAGCAACGTCGCAACCCACACGGGAATCTGCGCCACGCCATACAAAAGCCCTTCCGCATCCAACTGCGAAAGAGCGATTAGCATAAGCGTTACAATTACTGCAATCAATATCTTTTTCTTCATTGTTAAGCCGTCCAACTTCTTGTGGCATTTATTTCTTCAAGGTGTTGGCGCATAAGTTCAACCTGTGATGGTCTATCATCCAATTCAAATATAGCTCGGCTTTCACGCCTTTGCTCACGCAAGTCGGGACTGCGTGTTATCGTCCATCCGCTTGATGTACCATCTGCATGGATTATTGTTCCTGACGCATATACGGTAATTCCACGCGATTCGAGCCCTCGTATAGAAGAGGACTGCATTTCGTGGATATCCAGTGACAAGGCCTTCAATCTTACCATTTCTTCGGGGTCGTTTGCGGCTTTGCGCAGCATTGCGGGGTGAATACCAAGATTGCTTTGCCCGCTGCCGTTAAAGGCTTGTGTATTTGCAGATACGCCCGTACCCGGTATTAGCTGTTGTATGGCAGACAAAACGCCGACGGCGTTAAGGTTGCCGCCCTGCATATTTGCAACGCTCGCTCTTGCCCGTTGATAAGAACTTTGTGTAACAACAGTTCCCATAATATTTGCAACACTCATATTTAGTCCCCCTTCAGACATTATACCGTAATATCAATACGACTTTGACGGTTAGCGGCAGAAGAACCATCGCCGACAGATTGAGTTTCTTGGCTGTTTTCTTCGCATGAATCCTCGGAGTTGTCGTACTCTGCCCGATTGTCCGCAGTGATATCATTGATGTTGCGCATTGCATTGCCCAACTGTTCAAAAGTACCAAATTCCATTTCTTTGCCTTCGGCTTGCAGTCGTTGGCCTTCTTCAATCATGTCTTGGTTGCCGTCTGTCAGGCCTTGCCGCACACGAATCCGCCCCGCCAAATATCTTTGGTTTGCAAGCCCCTGATTTTGTTCGGCTAACCTAATGCTGTTTTGGGCACTGATAACGCCCATCATTAAACCTTGGCTTATTCCCGTCATAATTCTCCCTCTTTCCGCATAACCGCTGTATTTTTTGCCCTATACTATATACAACGATTAAGGGTGGGTTGAGGTAACATCATTTAATCGTTATGCCTTCGGCAATTTTTATAAGTTCGTCTGCGTCAAGCCATGCGGCAACAGATATGAAATGTCTGCCGTAACTCCATGAAATGGTGTTATGCGTTGGCGATATAAACAAATACGCAATCTGTCCGTTAAGCGAGATAATTGTGAACTCGCTGTATTCCGGCATGGGAGTGTACATGGAAACGGAACTTGAACAGTCAGACACAATAAGATGACCAATCATGATGCCCCTGCGGGTATCACTTTTGAACATATAATAGTAATATCCTTCTGCAAGTTCTCCTTGGGTGTAGAATACAAAATCATCGGGGATATAATTTATAACCAGCTCGCCGACTTTCAAATCTGCGGCATACCCAAGACGGAAATTAATTTGTACATAATCGTCACCCATGTTGATAATGCGGCTTAGTATAAATGTGCGTGACGCTTCAACGCTTAATAATAAACCGCCCGCAAGCACAATAAACACACAAAAACCCGCAACCAGTTTTGATGTGGTGCGTATGGCCTTTTTGATTTTGCCGCGCCTTGCCGCCTTATTGATTTCACCGTACACCCTCTTGTTTAATGCTTCGGACGGGGGGTACATTTCGTTGAGTTCCTCAAGGCTTGGCATGGAATCCATTTCCTCTTGCCATGCCTCTTCTGCGGCAACTTTTACGATTGCATTAAACAATTTTTCATTTTCCATTTTCGCCACCTGTCAATGCTTCGCGCATTGCCTTTTTTGCTCTCGTTAATCTCATTTTGGACGCCGCATTGCTAATCCCTAAAATTTCTGCAATTTCTTCATGGTTGCGCTCACATATAAGATTTAGGTATGCAACATTTCTTAGGCTGTCGGGCAGGGCTTTGATTGCTTCCTTTATTGTTTCGTAACCCTCTTTTGCAATTAGTTGGTCTAACATGACGTCATCGTTGTCGGGTATGGCAGAGAGAATGTCCTCCGTATCATCTGCTGTATTGTACTTCATCTTTTTTAACATATCCCAAGATGTGGTCTTTATAATATTAACGATATATAGCTGCTGTTGGTAACAATTCATCTCAAAAATCTTTTTACGGTGACGTATCAGCTTTATTACAGAATCGGATAAAACATCTTCTGCAAGGGTTTTGTCCTTTACTATCTTAATGGCTATGTGAAACATTAAGCCGCGATATTTTTTGTAGAGGTCTTCGAGTTTGACCCGTTCCTCGTTGCTGTCTATTATTTCTATCCGATTCATAGCAATACGCCTCCTTTCAGGTGAACTATAATCGGTTTACTTTCATTTTACAACTCACTTACAAGAATATGCTTTTCACCTTTGCTCGTCCCTGATATATTCTAGTCACAGTAAATATTTCGAGCAGGGGTTTTTATGACACCTACAAAAAAGATTGTTCGTTCTTATGATATAGCATTGCACCACTTACTCTGTCCACCCCCCCACCCTTTTTTCAAAGCCCCCGCGCATTCGCGTAGGGTCTTTTTTTGTCCGTTTGTGGCACCGCTGTCCCCCTTTACAAGCCCCGTCGTTGCGGTATAATGTACGCATTACATACAGGAGGTGAACCGTATGAAAAAGAAGCCCCGTCTTTCCAGAAGGGTAAGCTACGCAAAGTACGGATATATTTTTTCCCTGCCTTTTGTGCTGGCGTTTTTGATTTTTCAATTGTACCCGTTAGTTTTTACAACGGCGATTGGTTTCACGAATATGCAGGGTTCTGTGATGCTTGGTTCGGGTTTGAACGAGGCAACATTTACGTGGAACACAGTTGTGGACGGCGGAAGCGAATTGCAAATTCACGGCGACATTTACCCGCCGAACGCAAGCAACAGAAACATTACGTGGGAGGTAATCCCCGGCACGGGCGACGCTGTTATCAACGAGAACGGTTTGCTTACGGCTATTGACAATGGGTCTGTAACGGTTCGGGCAACGTCGGATTATGACCCGGAAATATATGGCGAAGTCGAACTGAATATCATAGGGCATATCGAGCCGGTGCAGGCGGTTAATTTAACAAGCCCCGCAACGGCAATCACATCGGTTGGCGGAACTCTGCGCCTTACTGCGGAATTTTCGCCCGCAGACGCAACCACCCAAAAAGTAATTTGGGAAGTCTTGCCCGACACGGGAAATGCGTTTGTAAATGCCACGGGGTTGGTTACGGCAATTGAAGACGGAACGGTAACAATCCGCGCAACGGCGATAGACGGCACGGAATCCTATGCCGAAATGGAAATAACCATAAGCGGACAAACCACGGCGGACGGTATTTTGCCCTTTGTTCCCGTGACGGGAATAACACTTTACGGCGACGCGGACGAAATAACCGCAAACGGCGGCACATTGCAGATGTATATGGAAGTGTACCCAACCAACGCAGGACGTTTCAGCGGCACGGGCGAAGACATACGGCACACGCCGCCCGCCGTGCGCTGGGAAGTGATAAAAGGCACGGGTGACGCAAGAATAGGTGCGCACGGATATCTCACCGCCATCACAGACGGCACAATTACAGTCCGCGCCACCGCCACAGACGGCTCTAATGTTTTTGGCGAAAAAGAAATAACCATCAGCGGGCAGGAAACGCAGTCCGTTCCCGTTACCGCGCTAAATGTTTTCGGCGCGAACGACACCACCGTCATAAGCATAGAAGGGCGCACGCTAAGCCCCTTCCACCACTTCCAAGATATTTTATCGTCGCCGCTTTTCCGCACGGCGTTGCAAAATACGATTTTCATTTGGCTGTTAAACTTCATTCCGCAAATGGTTCTCGCGCTCGCGCTTGCGGCGTGGTTCACCAATACCATGATGAAACTGAAAGGCGTCGGCTTTTTCAAAATCATGTTTTATATGCCGAATATTATCACGGCGGCAAGTATCGCGCTGTTGTTTAGTACGCTGTTTGGGCATCCAATCGGGCCTGTGAATGACTTTCTTGTGCGGTTCGGATTTACCGAAGGCTCTGTAAATATTTTGAACAATATGTTTGCAGAACCCTTCGGCTTCAGAATTTTCTACGCACAGTTAATCGTGGCGTTTATCCAATTTTGGATGTGGTACGGCGTTACCATGATAATTCTGGTTGCGGGAATCATGGGCATAAGCCCAACCCTTTTCGAGGCCGCCGCAATAGACGGCGCGACCCATACCAAGGCGTTTTTCCATGTAACACTGCCCGCCCTGCGAACCATTGTGCTGTATGTACTTGTTACCAGCTTTGTGGGCGGTATGCAGATGTTCGACATCCCGCGATTATTTAACAACGGCTTGCCGCAAAACTCTACGCTTACCACATCGCTTTTCATCTTCCAGCAAGCTTTCGAGGGTGCGCAACGCTTTAACCGCGCCGCCGCCGCCAGCATGATAATGTTTGTAATCATCTGCGTTTTCTCAAGCGTTTTGTTCTATATAATGCGCGACAAAGACGCGGGCAAGCAACGCCGCGAACTTAAAGCGCGTGAAAAAGCAAGGAGGGCGGGCTGATGAATATAGGATTAAAAATTGCCAAGGGCTTTATATATGTGTTGTGTGTCACGCTCACAATTTTAAGTATTCTGCCCTTCCTGATAATGTTCGTTAACTCCACGAGAAGCACACCGCAAATACAACAAAACGCGCTTTCGTTTGCGCCAAGCACATTTTTGATGGACAACTACCGTCACATGATGGGTTATGTTTCAATGCCCGTTTTGGACGAAAGCGGCAACCAAATTTTGGACCAAGACAACCGCCCGCTAATGCGCTACGAACGCGTAATAGAACGCGCTTTCAACCCCTTTATCGGGTTTAGGAACTCGCTGATTGTTTCCATTGGCGTTACGCTTTTGGCAATCTATTTCTCGTCCCTCACCGCATACGCAAACGTGGCTTACGATTGGAAATTCAAGAAAGCCCTCTTCGTTTTCATCCTGTTTGTGATGATGATACCCGCGCAGGTTTCTGTAATCGGTTTCTTCCAATTCGCCTTTCGCGTGGGGTGGGCAAACACCTTTTGGCCGCTTATTCTGCCGTCCATTGCGTCACCCACAATCGTATTTTTCATGCGCCAATATATGCTCGCGTCCCTCCCGCTGGACATTATCGAGGCCGCCCGCATAGACGGCGCAAAGGAATTCTTCACCTTCAACAGAATTATCATGCCGATATTAAAACCCGCAATCGCCACACAGGCCATTTTCGTTTTTGTTGGCAGCTGGAACAACCTGTTCCTGCCCTCCATCCTACTCACCGCCAACGAAATGCGCACCATGCCCGTAATGGTGCAACTACTGCGCGGCGACATCTACGATACCGTTCTTGGTGCGCAATATCTGGGCTTAGCAATGACCGTTCTGCCGCTGTTTATTGTGTATTTCATGCTGTCCAAATACATCATCGCAGGCGTGGCTATCGGTGGCGTGAAGGATGAGTAATTCGCGATTGTAAATAGCGTTTTTACAGCAAAAAAACGAGCATTGGCTTTCTCGCCGCTGCTCGTTTTTTTGCTGATATTTTGAAGCCGCTCCTTTGCTTAATCCAAGGGGTAGAACAATTCAGGGGAATAACTCAAGTATTCATCTTCCGCCGCCGCCGGAACAGTGTCGTAATCATATTCCGATAATGCGTCCTTGTGCCGGCGCAATATCTCTTGCCTGTATTCCATCACCGCATAAATGCAGTCATCGTTGAACCCGGTGTTTAATCCGCGTGCCAATATTATATTCGTATTGTCGGGCGTGTTGCCGGTGACAATTGCGCCCGGGCTTATGCTTACGTTTGCAGGATTGCCGCCATTGGAATAAATCCCGCCGCCGGAATGAGTAGCGATATTATTGGTTATTGCCCCACCGGTCATGCTAAGCCCAAGCCCATTAGCCACTGTCCCTATAACCCACACACCTCCGCCGTATATGGTTGCTACATTGCCTGTGATTGTACCGCCGCTCATATTCATTCGACTATTGCCAAATATATCTACACCGCCGCCCAATGATGCGCGATTATTGCGAATTATACCACCATGCATATTGAACGTGGAGCCGTGAAGTGCCACCGCGCCACCAACAGCGGCGCGACAGTTCTCAATCACACTACCGTTACGCATCGTCAACGTGCCATCCCTAACGCTCACGCCACCTGACTCTGTATCTGCGCTTTCGCCACATAGCGTGATGTTATTATCCAGTATCAAATTGCCACTTACTATAAAATGTCGCTGACTACGATTCCTTTGCGTCAACGTGCGCATGATGTTCAGATTGTTGCTTACAAGAGTTATATCTCTGCCTGATGGGATTGTAATTGTACCGCCAATTACTCCGGTTGGTGCAGAAAAATCAGCACCAATGCTAATCGTGCGTGACTCACCATAACCCACGGAGTTTATCTCGCGACGGAGGTCGTCCCAACTGGATATGGGCGGGGTTGGCTTTTCTGCAATGCCTACAACAAATGCGGCGTTGTCGAAACGGTTGCTAGAAGTCACAACAAATCTCCATTCGCCGGGTATTGGGTTTGAAACACTAATCCCTTGAGAGCCAAGGCTTACAACTGTCATGTTTGATGCATTAAACTCTGCAAAACTTGTCGCATTTACCGGCTGTGACAATTCGACAATTAAATCCTCTAAATCCTCCGGGTTTATGATAATTGATTCAAGCCACGGCAAATGTGCGTCGTATGCCCTGCGCTCTTCAAGGCTGATACAGCAGTGTGTTTTAACGTTTTCCTCCAAATTGAAGCTATCATCCAATCGTAAATCAAAGGATGTGGCAAATGCTTGCGGCAATACGTTTTCGCTAGGCGTCGCAATGCCAATTCCTTCATTTGTAAACACGCGCCCTAATGGGTCAACCAGTTGTATTGTAAACCTACCCATGGAAGGGTCTAACATCAGTCTGAAATCGTTTCCTATGGCTGGCGTGTGCGAAAAAACATTGGACGATTCTTGCGGCATTAAAGTGCCGAAAACAGCACCCTCAAAGCTGTAACCATAAGCCGCCGCAAGTGTATTCATATTGTCCACTATGCTGTTGTGGCTCAAACGTAACACCACATACCTAAGGAACTCGTCAATAGTGGCGGTTGCCTGTTCCGAGTTGTGGAAAGAGGTAAATAATACCCTTCCTTGCCCATATGGAAATGAGAACGCCACCGGATGACCATTGGCAGGATGTCGTAGGTATATTGTTGCATTACCGGGCACTCTTGTTGCAATTCGCGCCCACAGACCCACTACGCCCATGTGACTTGCGCCCCCTAACTGAGCGGCAAGCCCTGTATTAACAATTTGTGCGTTAAAATCGTGACGGGTAATCAGGGCAAACCTTACATGATTAGTAAATGCTTGTGCCAGCATATCCGCAGACAGGTCTGATACATACAATACGCCACCTCTTGACACAAACTGCCTAACAGCTGCCGGCGCAGGGTGCGCGTTACAGGCTACAAAAATGATATCATAATTGCCGGAACGTGCCGCAAAATTTGCGACAGGAAGCACACTAAACGCAACGCCATTTCGTGCCAGCACAGTGCAAACTAAGTCATACCGACCGGAAACTACTGCAATGCGTGGCTGTGGCGCAGTTAGTGTCTCAAGGCTAATGTACCTTAATGTGTTAATAGCCCTCCCGTTTGATAGTGGTATATGAGTAACCGCTGTGCCGCTAAATGTTTCTGTGCCTATTTGCCGTGTTGCCGCAACTGCGGGATTTGAGGATGTGTTTGTTATAAAGTGGTATGTTCCGCTAATTCTTACGGTTCCGTCTGTGCCGTTTGAACCTCTACCGATAGCAACTGCATTGCCGGAACTTGACGCTATGGCTTCAACCGAGCCACCATTTATTGTGATATTGCCACCATGTCCCAAAGTGCCACCGCCTATACCGGCACCATTGTTACCGCCGATTGCTGTGATGTCTCCACCATTTATTGTGATATTGACGCCTTCCCTTGACCCGCCGCCGTCGCCTATACCTGCACCGTGAACATTACCGATTGCTGTTATAATACCGCCGTTTATTGTTATATTGCCACCACTTGCGCTATCGCCGCCGCCTATTCCGGCACCATAAAGACCACCTGTTGCGGTTATTACCCCACCGTTTATTGTAATATTACCCCCTTCTCCAAATGGTCCGGAGCCTATACCGGCACCAGCATTACTATGACCACCTGTTGCCGTTATAACTCCACCATTTATTATAATATTACCGCCATCTCCTTCGTATCCGCCACCTATGCCGGCAGCAAAAATGTAATTGCTTGCTACTATAATCCCGCCGTTTATGGTGATATTGCCGCCTGTCTGCATCTCGCCACCGCCAATTCCGGATTGCGCCCTACCACCTGTTGCGGTTAATCTACCTGCGTTATCGGCTGTTGATTGAGCAAAAATTGTAATGGTGTTGCCCTCGGAAACATTAATGCCTTGAGTTGCGTTTAAATGCGCGCCATTTGCCAAAATTAGATTAATATTACCTTGAACCGTTACCCTGTTGGCATAAGTAACATTGCCCTGCACCACAAACCAACCACTGGTTAGTGTGTTTGGCAGTGGGTTGCCCGGGGTAGGGGGTATAAGGCTTGTGACACCAAACCGATGTTCTTCATCACCATTTTCATTTAGAAACGGAACATTGTTGACAATACCACCATTGGCAAACGCTACAGTTGGTGTTAGTCCTATAATTACAAATGTAATAAAAACAAAAAACAGTTTTTTCATGTCGAGTTCCTCCAGTTTGTATAGTTTTTTGCAACTTTGCAATTTGTATTATGGTAAATGCAAAGCTGGAAAATTGCAACAATTTTTTACATAAAAAAAGTTTTTTTTACAAAAAAATCCCCCTGAAATTTTCGCGAGGATTTTGTGAGAATCTATTGTTCCCGAAATGTACCATAAATTTCACCTACATTGTGTGCAAGACCACCAGACACATTTCCCGCGTTGGAGTTATTAATTATAGTAATCACACTTGCAAAACCAACAATTCCACCTGTAGCAGTAAACGATTCAATGTCCCCTTTGTTATGGCAATTGGTTATTGAGCCGAATCGCATAAGACCGGTAATACCTCCCGCATGAGAAATCCTTGCGGGGTTAGAAGCGTAAATTGCCCCTGTGTTAAAACAATTGCTTATGTGAGATGCATTATTGGGGTCATCCGCTATAGTCCAGCCGCTTATCCCCCCGGCAAAAGCAAAACTGCCAATACCGGTTATTGCGGATATATCACCCGTGTTATGGCTATCCGAAATAATACTGTAACGAACATAACCGATAAGCCCCCCTGCATGAGCATCAGACCCAACATAGGGTTCATTTACCGCGATTACTGTACCTGTGTTGAAAGAGTTGGTTAGTGTACCCCCCCTCAAAAAACCGCTGATTGACCCGGCAATTACATTGCTGTAAGCCCCGCCTGTTGATGTCCCCTTTATACTGCCGTCAACCATTCCTAAATTTTTAACTGTTCCCTCTCGGATAAATGAAAACAGCCCAACCAAAAGATGTTGCCTTGATGAAGTTCTATTAATATTTAATCCGATAATTTCAAAGCCGCCGCCGTCATAAACCCCGCGAAATACATAGTCAAACCAATTTATGTCGGACTCGAAAGTCCCGATAGGTTCCCAGCCCGCGCCGTTGTTGTAAAACAAGCCGTTCGGGTTTCGGGTATCAAAGTACATATCAATGTCATTAATTTGAATGTAGTGCGCGTAAAGGTTAAACCGCACCGCGTTCAGGTCTTGCGGGGTGGACACGTGGTAGGGGTCTTCTGCCGTGCCGCTTCCACCCGGGAAACGGTGCTTGCCATGCGTTGGGTCACATCTTAAACAGCCGCCACGCGGGCAAAGGGTTTCAAAATGCCCTGCCAACATACGTGCAAGGCGCGTTACGCTTGCCGCACTTACAAACCCGTCACAGTTTGTGTCTGCAATCCGCCGCCATTCATCCGTGTGGGTTTTGTGATTTGGTATGTTTTCAAATTGTCCTGTTACATAACGCGCAATAAAAGTTGCGTCCGCGCTTGTTAAACGCCCGTCACCGTCTGCATCGCCAATAACACCCGTCATGGGTTTCCCCTCTGCCGCCGCAAAAACCGACATGACCAACACAAAAAACACCGCAACCATAAGTTTCACGGCAAACTTTTTCCCTTTCATAATCCAACCCCATTCCCATGCGTTATCACCAAATCATTATATGGATTATATCCCTCACACATATAAAAACGCAACACTTAAAGTACAAAAATAGCTGTTGCGGCAAGAACTTGATTCTCGCTACGCAACAACTTCACGTTCTCTCCGATACTAATTTTCATATCATCATCTCATATGTACTTTACCCCGTCGCGTTTAATTCAACATTTAGTTTTTTATTGCATTTTCTATATCCCTTGAACCGTAAATAATCCTGTGTATTTCTACAACGTGGGTATCTTCCTTAACTTTGTAGAAAACGGAATAACTTTTCACGGTTGTTACCCTGTATTGCGGTCGCTGAAAATGCTTTGGATAACGAAAGGGCATTGTTTCAAGGCTATCAACGCGGTTTATTATTTCGCCTATTATTTTATCTGCAAGCCCACTGCCTACGCCATCAAGATATTCTGCAATTTTCGCGAAATCATTGCTCGCCGTGTCCATGTAGAATATGTCATACATGGGTTTTTCTCCTGCGGTTTAAGATTCTTTCGTGTACTTCCTCTTTAGAGTACCATTTTGTATCGGGGTCTTTCGCCCGTTCCTCCGCTTCATCCAGCGCATTTATAATGTATTGCTGATGTGCGAAGTCCTCATATTTTGCATATTCTTCCATGCTAATTAAAACCGTTTCGCCTTTACCGCAGTTTGTGATAATTACAGGATTGTTTTTTATTGCTAAATCCGCAAGCTCTCTGTAATTGTTGCGCAGTTCTCTTGACGGGCGCACTTGAACGTGTGGCATATATATCAACTCCTTGCTTTTTAAGATTGTATCAAACACTGACTACGCTATCAAGTTAAAAAAAGGCTGTTGCCAATCGTTTTCACGATTTGGCAACAGCCTTTTTTCGTTCCGCTAAATTATTTCCACATTAACTTTCTTTTCTTCGTTGATTGCGGCGGCTTTTACAAGGGTGCGGATTGCGCGTGCGGGGCGTGCTGTATGTTCAAGACAGCCCGACTTCTCGTAGAAAGCCAACAGCTTTTCCCATGTGATTATGGCTTCGTTAATCCGCCCCAATTCTTGCAGGGTGTGCGCCGTTGCGTAATAATTATCAACCACGGACGGGTCAAGGAGAATGGATTTTTCCCAGCAATCAAGGGCTTTTTCATGCTCCCCCTGTTCGCGTAGCACGAACCCGCACAAGCTGTGCAAAAATGCGTCATTGGGGAATTTCTCAAGCCCGCGAAGGGCTGTTTCCAGTGCCAACTCGGTGTTTCCGTGAGTGTTAAGGTTTCTGCCGACAGGATAATATGCGTGTACTAAATTATGCCAATTTTTTATATTTGCGGAGTCGGATTTAATCTGCGCTTCGTATTTTTCGATGCTTTCGTGATTACGCCCCTGTTTTGCCAATAGCGTAATCAGCAAGTTTTCCGCGCCGTTATCGCCAAGAGATATTGCTTCATTTAACAGGCTCTCCGCCTTCGCCGCAAGAGCGTCTGCACGGTAGATATTCAGCCGCGCATAGCCGCTTATGTCGCAGGCGTCTGCATTGTCGCTTGAAACCAGCCGCTCATACTCGGCTTCAGCCTTGTCAAAATCCTCTTTCCTGCCCGTCATGTCATACCTTGCCGTTAAACGCTCTGCCCTGTTTTTGTAACCCGTCATGTCCACTTTAAACAACTCGTCAATCGTAATGTCGAAATACTCTGCGATAATCGGCAGCAACGCGATATCAGGCGTAGTTACCCCGTTCTCCCACTTGCTCACCGCCTGACACGATATTTTTAAATAGTCTGCCAGTTGCTCTTGCGTAACTTGCTTCTCGCTACGCAACAATTTCACGTTCTCTCCGATACTAATTTTCATATCATCACCTCATATGTACTTTACCCCGTTGCGTTTAATTCAACAATAACCGCGCAGGCTACGTAATATCAACTGCTACTATAAAATCAGGAGTGTGACCATTAACGACACCATCTGTACATCGGCGTTATAATGTCGTATACTATTTGGGAGGTGATTTCAATGGTAGCTACTAAATCAAATGTGAATGTAAAAATTGATACTACGGTTAAAGAAACCGCAACCATGCTATTAGACCGCATGGGAATTGACCAGACCACGGCAATAGATATGTTTTACAGGCAGATAATAGCCGAACGGCGTTTGCCTTTTCAGCCTGTGGTTGCCCCTACGCCGGAAGAACAACTAACAAGAGCAATTCGGAATATCCCAAGGGTAAAACTTGAAGCAGACGAGAATGGTTATGCCGTTGTAGATAAAGATAAACACCCCGAAATTTACGACTGGGCGGTGAATGGTTGATGAATCCATACGACCTTCACATTGCCTATGTTGCGTGGAGTAGTGACGGAAAACGCCGACCTGTATTAGTGCTATCTTCCACTCAAAACGAAGCGGCTGTTTTTCAGATTACATCACAATATGATAGCAAAAGTGCCGCTATTCAAGCCCAATACATCGCCATTGATGATTGGGCGCAAGCGGGGCTTGCAAAGCAATCTTACATAGACATCGGCAGAATCATTGATTTACCGATAGCTACTATTCAATCTGCGCCCATTGGTAAGTTATCAGAAAAAGACTTGCGCAAATTACTCGCCATATTGAACTACTGAAAGGGGTTACAGTATGACTACCCATAAAGAAAAAGTGTTAGCGCATTACAAGGATTACACCGACAGAGCGGGTGAAGACAACAGGTCAAATTTTGTACTAAGTTGCAATAAAAAAAGGCTGTTGCCAATCGTTTTCACGATTTGGCAACAGCCTTTTTTTGTCATGCCTAAATTATTTCCACATTAACTTTCTTTTCTTCGTTGATTGCGGCGGCTTTTACAAGGGTGCGGATTGCGCGTGCAATGCGGCCTTGTTTGCCTATTACTTTGCCCATGTCGTCGGGGGCAACTTTTAGGCGCAGGGTGGTTACGCCGTCTTTTTCTTCTTCGATTACTTCAACTTTGTCGGGCTCGTCCACCAAGCGTTTTGCAACCATGTTTAAAAGTTCGTTCATTGTGCTTTCCCTCCCTAAACTCCGGACTTTTTAAGGAGTGCGCGAACTGTATCTGTGGGTTGCGCGCCTTTGGAAATCCAATCTTTTGCGGCATCTGTGTCTACGCGCAGGTCGGTTGGTTTTTTGGTTGGGTCGTATGTGCCGATTTCTGCAAGAACCTTGCCGTCACGCGGGGTGCGGCTGTCTGCTACAACAATACGATAAAACGGAGATTTTTTTGCTCCCATTCTTTTCAAGCGAATCTTTACCATTTTTAAATCACCTTTCAAAATTTTTTATTTTTTTATAATAAGACCTTGGGGGACGCTGTCCCCCAAACCCCCTGCAAGGGGACAAGTCCCCTTGACCCCGTCTTTGAAAACCGCGTAGCGGTTTTCAGGTCAAAGTTTTTTGTCGAACTTTTTTTCAAAAAAGTTCGTGGAGGTTCGGGGGTGAACCCCCCGAGGTTTTAATTATCCTACCCGAAAAACGGAAGCTTGCCCATTTTGCCAAGCAAGCCCTTGCCTTTTTTGCCGCCCTTGCCCATCATGCCGGAGAAGCCTTTTAGCATTTTGCGCATTTCCTCGAATTGCTTTAGAAGGCGGTTTACTTCTTGGATGGTGCGGCCGCTTCCGGCGGCTATGCGCCGTTTGCGCGAACCGTTCAGGATTTCGGGGTTCTGCCGCTCCTTCTTTGTCATGGACTGGATTATGGCTTCCATGTGAACCATGGCTTTTTCGTCAATTTCCGCGCCTGCAAGTGCGGCTTGGTTTACGCCCGGCATCATGCCCAACAAGTCCTTGATGTTGCCCATCTTTTTGATTTGTTGCATTTGTTGCAGGAAGTCTTCCAAGTCAAGCGAGTTTTCGCGGAATTTTTTTTCAAGGTCGGCGGCTTGCTTTTCGTCGAAAGCCTGTTGGGCTTTGTCGATTAGGCTTAGAACGTCGCCCATGCCAAGTATTCGTGATGCCATGCGGTCGGGGTGGAAGGGCTCCATGTCGTCAAGTTTTTCGCCCATGCCTATATATTTGACGGGTTTGCCTGTCACTTTTTTGACGGAAAGAACCGCACCGCCGCGTGTATCCGAGTCCAGTTTTGTAACGATAATGCCGTCCAAGCCAAGTTTTTCGTCAAAGGTTTTTGCAACGTTTACGGCATCTTGCCCCGTCATCGCGTCCACCACTAAGAGAATTTCCTGCGGCTTAACTTTTGCGCGGATATCGCCCAGTTCGTCCATTAATGTGTCGTCTATATGCAAACGGCCGGCGGTGTCTATGAGTACAATGTCGTGTCCGTTTTCGTTTGCGAATTCCAAACTTTTTTCTGCAATGGTTACGGGGCTTGCTTTGTCGCCCATTTCAAAAACGGGAATATTGTACGTGCTTCCCACTACCTGCAACTGCTTGATTGCCGCAGGGCGATAAACGTCACACGCCACAAGAAGCGGGCGTTTGCCCTGCTTGCGCATTAGCCCCGCAAGCTTGCCGCTACTGGTGGTTTTTCCCGCGCCCTGAAGCCCAACCATCATGTAAACCGTAGGCGGTTTTGACGAAAAAGTAAGCTGGCTTTGGGTAGAACCCATAAGTGCAATCATTTCCTCATGGACGAGTTTGATTACCTGCTGACCGGGGTTAAGGCTCTCTAAAATTTCATGCCCAACGGCTTTTTCCGTAATGCTTGCAACAAAGTCTTTTACAACGCGGAAGTTTACATCCGCTTCAAGCAATGCAAGACGCACCTCGCGCATTGCTTCCTTTACATCGCCCTCCGCAAGCTTGCCTTTTCCGCGAAGCTTCTTGAATACGTCTTGCAGTTTTTCGCCTAAGCTTTCAAATGCCATATTGTGCCGCCCCTTAGAGGTTGGATGTGAGACTGTTTAACAACCTTCGTATTTGTGCGATAATCGCGCCGCGTTCTGTGGTGTGCGGGTTGCTTTCAAGGTCGTCCAGCGCGAGATTTATTTTTGACGCAAAAGCTTGCTGATTTTCAGACTTTTCAACCAAGCCCAAAAGCTTATCGTAGTGGTTAAGCCGCCCGTTCACGCGCTTTAGCATATCCGCAACGGCTTGCGGCGTGATTTCCATATACGCGCCAATTTCCGCCAACGAGTTGTCTTCCATATAATGCATTGTGAAAACTTCGCGCTGTTTGGCGGTTAGCAACGCCTCGTAGAAATCGAAACGCAAATTCTTTTGCTGTCTGGTTTCAGGTAAATCCATAGTTCACGTCCTTAGGAATTGTTAAGTGATAACTTGCGAATTTAGGCGCAGGATTTTTGTCTAAAGGCAAGGCGCAAAAGCCGCCGCGACACAGAGTGTCGCAAGGATTTTTGCAACGCAGACTTTCGGCAAAAATACAAGCATTAATTCGCAAGTTATTGCTTGACAGTTCCTTAAAGCAAAAAACCTTTGTACAGTATAAGTACTTTAATCGCGGTTGTCAAATTTTATTACCTGCATAAACCATCCCCCGTCCGCATAAATATACTTCGATAGACCTCTAATTAAGGAAAGGGGTGGGCGAACTGCGGAAAATAAAAGAATCCATAACGAGTTTCCTGTCACTACCTAAAGAAATCGCACTAGACCTGCCTTTGCTAACGGCAACAGGGCGCAACGAAGTAACTATCGAAAACTACAAAAACCTAATCGAATTTACGGAAACAAAAATTCGCATACGCACCCGCGACGGCGCAATGACCATAGAAGGTCAAAATCTGAAACTTCGCCAAATAACCACAGAAAACGTGTTGGTTTCGGGGCTGGTTTCCAAAATTGATTATACATAGGGGCATACAATATGATACTAAACGTGTGGCAATTTGCAAAAGGATATGTGCGGCTTGCGGTTACGGGTTTTAACGTGGAGCGTTTTTTGAATATGGCGGCGTTTCGCGGGGTGTATCTGTGGGACGTGACGCGCACGGAAAAGGGCATAGAGCTTAACGTAAGCATCGGCGGGTTCAGAGTGCTGAAGGGTTGCGCAAAAAAAACGAACTGCCGCACAAAAATTGTGGAGAAGAACGGCGTACCGTTTTTTCTGCATAGATATAGGAAGCGTAAAATTTTGATGGGCGGCGTCCTTTTTTTTGTGATGGGGCTGATGACGCTTGCGTCTTTTGTGTGGCACATAGAAATTGACGGAAACGAAGCGGTTACGCACGAGACTATCATGACGTTTTTGGAAGGCGAAGGTCTGCGAACGGGAGCGTTAAAATTTCGGTTAAGCGACAGAGAAATTCAGGCGGCGATTCTAAATAATTTCTCGGAAATAAGTTGGGCAGACGTTTACACACGCGGCACGCGCACGACGGTTCTTATTGCCGAAGCGTTGCCGCCTAAAGAAATTTTCGACCGCAAAACACCTGTTCATGTTGTTGCGCAAACGGAGGGGCTTATCACCGCAATTGTTACGGGCGCGGGTGCGCCGCTGGTTCGGCAAAACGATATCGTGCGCGAGGGCGATATGCTGGTAAGCGGTATTCTGGAACTTGACCCCGAAATGCCGGGCTCGCCAAATGTGTATGTCCACGCATATGCCGAAGTGTGGGCGCGGCGATATCACACGCTGGAATTTTCCGTACCTTTCGCATACGAAGAAAAAGTTTTTACAGGGCAAATTGTAAATCGCCGCGCCGTACAGTTACTCTTTGCGGGTAACAGGCGAATAAATTTGCCCGGAGGTGGAAATTCTTTTGAATCATATGATAGAATAACCACGCACCAACAAATTGGCGCAAGCGGAGATTATCCGTTGCCCTTTGTAATTGTAACCGAACGCTTTTACGAATTCGCGCCAACGCCGCGTACACGCACCCCCGAGCAAGCCGCAGAACTTGCCGAGCGCATTCTAAATAATCGCATTATCCGCGAATTCGATTTCGCTACAGATATCATTAACCGCGAAATAAATCTGCGCCAAACTCCCGACGCACTCCACGTAAATGCACTAATCACCACACACGAAAGAATCGACAAGCAAATTCCGATTAGAGTTGAAGAGAAAGACCTTGGGGGTTCCACCCCCAATTCCCCCGCAAGGGACGTTGTCCCTTGACCCTATTTTTGAAAACCGCGTATGCGGTTTTCAGGTTAAAGTTTTCGTGAAACTTTTTCAAAAGTTTCCGGGGTTCGGGGCGGAGCCCCGAGAACTAAAAAAACAGAGGTGCATATGAATATAGAAATCCCCGCAGCGTTAATCCATAATGTTTTCGGCAAGCTGGACGAGCATATCAGGAAGATTGAACAGGCGTTTGCCGTTACGGTAATCACGCGTGACGAGGGGGTTCATATTATGCAAAACGCGCCGAATGCAGAGGGCAAAAAGGCGGAGAAAGTTCTGCGTCATTTGGTTGCGCTGGCGAAAAAGGGCGAAACCATTACGGAACAGCAGGTAAATTATTCGATTGCCGCGCTGGAGGACGAGCATGAGCAAATAGAAAACTTGTCGGACGATACGGTTTGTAATACAATCTCGGGGCGGCCCGTTAAACCTAAAACCGTCGGGCAGAAAAAATATTTAGACCAAATCCGCAAAAACACAATAGTTTTTGCCGTCGGCCCTGCGGGAACGGGCAAGACATATCTTGCAATGGCTATGGCAATTACCGCCTTCCGTGCGGGTACGGTAAACAGGATAATTCTAACGCGCCCCGCAATTGAAGCGGGCGAAAAACTGGGCTTCCTGCCCGGTGACTTACAGCAAAAAGTTGACCCGTATTTGCGCCCGCTTTACGACGCACTTCATGATATAATGGGTGCGGAAACATTCCTGCGAAATTTCGAGCGCAACCTCATAGAAGTAGCCCCCCTTGCATATATGCGCGGACGCACACTGGACAATTCCTACATCGTCCTAGACGAAGCGCAAAACACCACCCCCGAGCAAATGAAAATGTTTCTAACCCGCCTTGGGCGCGATTCCAAAGCCATCATCACAGGCGACATAACCCAAATAGACCTGCCCGAGGGCAAAACATCCGGCCTTGTTGAAGCCACAAAAATTCTTGAAAACATAGAGGGCATCGGCATTTCCCACCTCACAAACCGCGACGTAGTTCGCCACCCCCTTGTGCAAAAAATAATTTCCGCATACGATAAAGAAGACGCACGGAGGAAGTATAAGAACAACAGAAAATAAGACCTTGGGGCGTTGCCCCAAACCCCACGAACTTTTTTGAAAAAAAGTTCGACAAAAAACTTTAACTTGAATCGTGCATACGCACGATTCGGGAAATACGATATGGTTTATCGCTAGTCCAAGTCAAAGTTTGGGTCAAGCCTTTTTAAAGGCTTGCAGGGTTTGGGGCAGAGCCCCAAGGTCTTAAAAAGAGGAGTCAGCAATGCGAAAGCATCTAATAAATGCAATTTTAATTTTTGCGGCGTTTGCGGTAACGTGCCTTGCGATTGCAACGGGTTCTTATTTTAATGCGGGGCTTATCATGCAGGTGGATACTGTTTCGGAGATATTGGTTCGTGCGCCGAGGGACACGGAGGACGCGGCGGGAACAGAGCGCAACAGGCAAGCGGCGTTAAGGCTTGCGGAAGGCTTACAGGAAGTGTTTAGCGTAGACCACAGCGAGTGGATTACGGTTGCCAATAACTTGGGAATGCGAAGGGCAGAAATTGAAGGGATACGGGAAGAGTACAGGCGAGAGCGGGCGGCATACGAATATGCCCACGAAACCTTGGAAGACCGTATTTTTGAACATAGATTACTGATAGAGCAAGCGCAGGCAGATTGGGTAGAGCGGGTAAACGCAGCGGCTCTTGCGGGCGAAACGCCGCCGTCCATGCCGTCTGTTCCGCCGTCGCCGCAACCGCCTGTGTGGGAGGGCGAAGTGTTTGAGGCGTTTGCGCGTCTGCCGCTTCTTTCGGAGCTTAGTGTCGTGAATCAAGAATTTATTGTTTCCATGACAGGCGAAAATTTTGCGCAAATGTGGGACGCCTTGGAAGCGGCGGCAGAGGTTGTGCAAAATGCGGAGGTTATCCATTATCCTGTGGTTACTACCGTGGCAATGGACAACGCGGTTAGGAATGCGTTGCGCCCCGCCGAGTTGGACAGGGCAAGGGAAGAACTTGCGGGCATTATCGTTTTGGAGTCTCTTCGCGCAAACGCGATTCCAAACGAGGAAATAAATCAGCGTAATTTTCTTGAAGCGGTGGCAAATTACGAAATTGAAATAATCCCTGAGGGCGCGATTATTATTGACGAGGGTCAACTTGTTACGCAAGAGATTTTCGATATCCTTGCGGGGCTGGATATGCTTGCGCCCGAGTCTTTGTTGGACAACCTCTATCCCATGCTGGGTGTGTTTTTTCTTGTATCGGTTTTGTTTCTGGGCGCGCTTATGTATTTGAAGTTTTATCACAAAAGTATCGCGGCAAATTTAAGTGAAGCCACGCTTTTGTTTACGCTGTACACCCTTACCGTTGTGCTTGTTTGGGCGTTCGGCAATATGCCTTTTCCGTTTCTGCCCATACTTATTTTTCCCACACTTGTTGCCATTTTGATAGACCGCAGGTGTGCAACCGCGCTAAATTTCGCGCTTATACTTGTTTGCTTTTTCATTGTAAGCGGCGATTTAACATACCTGCTTTTTTATTCGGCGGCGGGTATGCTTTTTTGTATGTTTTCCAAGTACACAACGGAGCGCGGGCGGTTTATCTGGGTGGGCATTTTGATTTCCGCAATCATGTTTATGCTGTCCATTGCCGTCACGTTTATCACAGACCGCAACGCCGTGTTTTACGATGTTGGCTCCATTATAATGACGGCGGGTTTTGCGGCACTCATGGGTATTTTGACGATATTCATTTGCATGGGAAGTCTGCCCCTTTGGGAGACGTTTTTTGGCGTGGTAACGCCCATAAAATTGCTGGACTTAACCAACCCCACAAACTTGCTTCTGCGGCGACTTATGATTGAAGCCCCCGGCACATATCACCACTCATTGATTGTGGCAAACTTGGCAGAAACCGCCGCGCTGGACATAGGCGCAAACGCCCACGCCGCAAGGGTTGGCGGCTATTATCACGATGCGGGCAAGCTGAAATACCCGCACTATTTTGTGGAAAACCTAGACGGCGGCGAAAACCCCCACGACCATTTAGAACCGCGTAACAGCACACAAATTATCATGAGCCACGTAGCATACGGGCTAACCCTTGCCACGGAACACAAGCTGCCGCAATTCGTGCGCGACATAATAAAGGAACATCACGGCACAACGCTAATGCAGTTTTTCTACCTTAAAGCCCGCGGAAGTGAAGACGGTTGCGAAGAAAGCGACTTCCGCTACCCATTTACAATTCCGCAAACCCGCGAATCCGCTTGCGTAATGCTTGCAGACTCCGTAGAAGCCGCCGTGCGCAGTATGATACCAAAAATCTCTTCGCTGGATGAAGTGGAAAAAACAATCCGTCATATCATTCGCGGCAAGCTAAACGACGGCCAACTCGCCGAAAGCGACCTTAGCATAAAAGACGTTACCATCATAGAGCAGAGTTTCTTCCGCGTACTAAAAGGAATGTACCACGAACGCATTGCGTACCCTAAGGAGAACAAAAAATGAAAATTCACTGGGACGACAGAAGCCCCGAACCTATACCAAAATCCTACCGCGTAACCATGAAACAGGCCGCAATAGCGGCTTTAAAGCGGTGCTTTGAAATGGAAGACCTGCGCAAACTGCAATACGAAGTTAGCATCTCCCTAGTCTCCGACGAGGAAATGCGCGGGCTTAACAAAAAATATCGCGACAAGGACACCCCAACAGACGTGCTATCCTTTCCCACAACAGACCACCCGTCCCAAAGCGACATTTTTCCCATGGGCGATATTGTAATATCAACGGAAACAGCCGCACGTCAAGCCACAGCCAACGCCCAATCCCTTGAACGCGAACTGGCATTCCTAACCGTTCACGGCACACTGCACCTACTAGGCCTAGACCACGAAACAAGCGCGCACGACGACGAAATTATGAACGAAATACAAGATGAAATTATGGGCAAGTTATAAGACCTTGGGGGCTCTGCCCCCAATACCCCCGCAAGGGGATAAATCCCCTTGACCCCTATTTTAAAATCGCGCATACGCGCGATTTTGGACCTGCGATTTTGTTTATCGCTAGTCCGTGTTAAAGTTTTTGTTCAAACTTTTTTCAAAAAGTTTGCGGGGTGTGGGGCAGAGCCCCACGAAATTATCTTTTATCAGGCGAGGCGTTGTTAAAATGAAATCACGGAACTTTATAAAGTCGTTAGGCCACGCGTTTACGGGCATACGGGCGGCGGCGGCGCGGGAGCGTAATTTTAGAATACAAATAATTGCGGGTATTTTGGCAATAATATGCTGTATTGTTTTTCAGGTGGACGCGCTTATGTTTGTGCTGGTGGCGTTTGCAATATTTTTTGTGCTTGCAATGGAGCTGGTTAATACGGCGGTGGAAGCGGTTGTGGATTTGGTAACTGGCGGCAAGCCGCATCCGCTTGCCAAAATTGCAAAAGACGCGGCGGCGGGCGCGGTTCTGTTGGCGGCGGCGTTTTCGGTTGTGGTTGCGGGCGCGGTTGCATGGGCGGTAATACGTCGCTTTATTTAGGAGATATATGTAGATGAAAACGAAGATGAAAAATATTCTTGAAAAAGTTGTTCCGGTTTTAAAAACCAAAGCCTTTGTGCTTTCCTTTTTGGCGTCGTTTAGTGTGGTGGCGGTTCTTTTTGCGATTGCGCTTATTGTAAGCGATGTGCGAAACGAGATTGCGAATGAAGAGGCGTTCCGCGAATTTCCAACGCCGCCGCGTACTTTGTGGGGACCGACGCCACCCGAACCGGAAGAAGAACCCTGCGACCTTCCGCCGTACCCAACGCTGTTCAGTGCTTTGACGGGGCGGCGAATTTACGAGGGCTATGCAATGCGGCGGCCGCTTGCGGTGGTGGTCAATAATATTCGGGCGTCGTTGCCGCAAAGCGGAATAGCATCCGCAGACATCGTATACGAAATGCTTGCGGAGGGCGATGTTACGCGGTTTGTCGCGATTTTTCAGTCATATATTCCCGAGAAAATAGGTTCTGTGCGTTCGGCGCGGGACTATTTCGTAGACTTCGCGTGGAATCACGATGCCATTCTGGTTTTCCACGGCGCAAGTCCGGGCGGACACACACGCATTCGCAACACGGGCATTACAAATTTGGACGGCGGCCGCTTAGAAGGACAGGTTTTTTGGCGCGACAGAAGTTTTCCCGAATGGGTCGGCAATCGTGGTACGCGCTCGCTGGAGCATAGCTCTTTCACGGGGCGCGAACGAATTGAAGCGCATATTGAATCTGCGGGCATCCGCGACCTTGTGGGGCTAAACCCCGCATACGGTTTTCAGTTCGGCGAAATTGAACAGCAAAGCATTGGCACGGCGCGGCGCGTAGTAGTTCCCTTTTCGCCAAACTATACCCGCACTTTCATTTTTGACGAAGAAGAGCAAATTTATTGGGTATCAAACCCCGCAGGCCCGCACCTTGACGCCGAAACCGAAGAGCAAGTTGCCGTCACAAACATACTAATCCAATTCGCACAAATGCACTCCCTCGGAGACTACGCAGGCCGCCGAAACATCAACACCTTGGGCGAAGGCCGCGGCTACCTTGCCACAGGCGGCGAACAATTCCCCGTACGCTGGCAAAAATCTTCCCACACCTCGCCCACCCGCTGGACTTTCCCCGATGACACCCCCATAACCCTTTCCCCCGGCACAACTTGGGTTTGCGTGTTTCAGGCAGGCGGCTCAATTTTGTTTGAATAGCATAAACTTGACACGGCAAACCCCCTGTATTAGAATACTCTGCGCAAGCGGCTGTGGCGGAATGGCAGACGCGCATGGTTCAGGTCCATGTGCCCGCAAGGGTGTGGAGGTTCAAGTCCTCTCAGCCGCACTAGAATGCTCTTACTTAAACCGGCACTATTAAAAAAGGTGCCGGTTTTTGCGTTACGGCGGTTTTTCGCAAAATCCGCCAATGAAAGATGGGCAGCCGATTGGGTCTGCCCATCTTCAATATCACGAATATTCCGTTCGACTTCTCCCTTCAGCGTAAACAGATTTTGGTCGAGCAGCGTATCAAAGGGGGCGGCATATTCTACATCCAGCCCAGTGTCTTCATGAACCAATATCCGCTCGAACAAGGCTTGGTTAAAGCACCGATCACCAATCACATTCACCATCGGCTTCTTACCAATCACCACGCACTCTGGAGTTGTCATCGCCCAGCGATTACCGGAAATATGACCAAAGCCATTGTTATGTGTGCTATCGCGATCCGCCACCGCAACTGCCACGCAGAACTTCGTACCAATCGGCGCGTCCGCTAGAATGTGCGCCTGTGTACCAAGATGTGTGGTCGAGCCGTTAATCAGATTCCAGATATTTGTCTCGCTCTGCCCGTTTAGCTGACCCTGACCATCATTATGGAAACAATTATTTGCTGCGCCGCTGAATGTCGTACAACTCACCTCACCACCATCGTGAGTCATATTACTGCCCCAGTTTGGATTTGGCACTTCTGGCGCCAAGTAGAAACCAATCACTCGCCAACGAGTATCTGGTCGTGTCGCTGTCGCATATGTTTCGCCCAGTCGGCTCTCAAATCGCGGCGCCACCTGCAGTGATGGAGCAAAGTGTAGCTCTGTACCACCGACCTGAATTTTCTCGGCATTACCCGGGAAGAATCCTAGCTGCGGGCGAATGTAATAGTTGTACGGAATCGCGAAGGCAGCCTCTGCTTGCAGTGGTCCATCCGACATCACTTCAATCCAAGTCATTACATTATCTGTGTATGAACCGGTACCATCTTGGTTTGCGTGTGTCGCATTCCCCTGAACAGGTGCATCCGGTGGATTTGTAGGGTTCGTACAGCAACCTACAGTTGGGTGATTACCCGACCCCCACCAGTACTGTGTCGATGCCGAACACGGACACGCCGAAGTGCCTGCTGATCCGCCCACACAGTTAGGAGTACATGGGATAGGTGGAATAGGTGGATTGGCACTTGGATTACCCGGACTACCGCCCGTACATACCGGCGTACATGGCACGCTAGGCGTGAAACATCCACAGTCAGTCGCTGCCGTCACCTCTCGCGAGTTGCGCCGTTGGTATGTATATGAGATTGTATGCGTCTGCATATTACGATGCACAGTCACTCGCATTTGCGCCAACGAAATTTGCTGAGTTAGCGCCGCCTGATTAGAGCCAAGATCTGAGTTCACCACACGTCGTCCCGTGCCCTGGAATGTATGATTTGGATTAGACTGAACTGCAGAATCGCTCACCTGACAGCTATTCGGAGCTAATTGTCCACCCAAATTATTCTGCGGGCCAGTCAGAGTACAGGCATTGCTTGCAGTATTCCAGCCGGGATGCGCAGGGCTGAGCCATGCCGGGCTTAGAGCCAAGCCGCTTGTTTGTCCAGGTGAAGTCGGCGTAGTTAGTGGTGGCACGACATTATTCATTGTACCTGCCGCCAGACAATTGCGTGCTTGAGTTGGGTTAGTCTCACACCTTGTCCTGCTTTGCTGGAAAGCCGATAAAGGGCGATAGTTAGCTGGGTTGCGGCTCTGGTGCTGCGCCAATAGGTTTAATTCATGACGGAATCGAATAATATCTTGTGTCATTGCATATGTCGGATTGGTTGCAAGTGTTGGTATAGAGTCGCCTAGTGCGCCGGCTACACAATTTTCGATAACCCCACCACTAATTGCTCTTTGGCGGATCGCACAAGTTCTTAGGGTGCTTACATATTCTGTTGAATCGCCTGTAATTAATGTGGTTGCACAAACGGGTGCAGTTTGCCCACTACATTCAGGATATCCCGACACTTCCCACGTGAGATTTTGGCAGACAGTGTCGCCTTCTTCAACGGTTATGCTGTTCGTCCTTACTTGAGGCGATGTCAGCGGTAATGCAGCACTGCCACCCTCAAGGCTACCGCCCCCACCTTGTGTCCAGTTTTGACTGAAGTTGACCGTTCCGGTGAATGTTGTCGGGCCACTTGTGCTTGGCGATAATGTGTGTGCCCATGTTACGGAAGCCCCGGGCTCTACGGTGATGTCGGTATTGCTACCATTAAGTGTTGTCGTGCCACTCATTTGCGGACAAGTGCCGTCACCACCGCCTCCAACCTCTACACACTGTCGCAAATCATCTCTTGAGTTGCCAGTTTGCGGATTTGGTGCTCTGTCTGGCGTCCACGACCAGTATTGGCAGAATATATCGCCAGGGTTAGCAGATTCCGGCACTACCCATGTTCGCTGATACCAGTTTGTAGCCCTTGTCGCCCCATCACCCTGAACTGTTACAGCGTGATTATTGAATATGGCGTTTGCACCTACAACACCGGAAGTCTGCTGTGTAGTTGCATGAATATTAAAGGTTGGGCTACCAGTAATGCCTGTTATATTTATACGATGTCGCCACTGTACGGTATCCCCAACATTGACCTCTAATGGTGCTGAGTACGGATGGTCTTTAGTCCAGTTTGCAGTAGGTGAAAAAACTTGTGTTTCACCCTCACTCTGCCAACCCTGTGGCGTTACAGGGTAACGGACTAAGTTTCCGCAGTCGCGCCGAAGCCCATATCCTATTTCTTCACCAGCGGTATTCAACAACTTATATACTGCTGTTGTTTGTGATTCCGCAAAGAAAGTAAAGCCTGCACAATTCGTGCCACCATGCGAGTTGTGTGTAATGGCAATCATTTGAGCTTGCTGTGCTTGCCCATTTACCATGACACTACCGATATTGATCCAGTCACTGCCGTTTCGACCATAGGTGATGGATACTTGGATGTTGGTATTGCCCGGAACTGTATTATTGATGTGTTGGTTAAAGATAGTTTGTGTCCAAGGAATCCAGCTACCTAGCCCTGGGCGAAAGCAATTGGCGATAGTAAAAAAATTTGCCGCCTCCAAGGGTTTCTGCATTACAGTCATCACCGCAAATACTGATAAAACGACACCTATAATGAGCCACTTAAACCTCAACTTCATATTTTAAGTATATATTATTTTTTTGCAAACACAACCGCTTTCTAGCACACAACGCAATGACCCCGCACATGGTGTGCAGGGTCGAAATCAGTTATTGTTTGTCTTAGCGCACTATAAGAGCAAAGCCCAGTGCATCCAACTCATCTGCAAAAGTGTTCCAAACACCGTTTCGTAGATCCTCATCAACGAATCGTATCGCTCCAGCAGTAGAACACCAGTAAGCATTCCAACTGTGTGCAGGGAAACTAAAACGCTCCACCCAGCCATTTATGGTTTTTATTAGCTCAAAGTCCATTGCTATCATCAAAAATCGAATAGCCTCAGCGCGTGGTACGCAATCGTTTTGGGTGAATCTGAAGTTAGGTCGCCAGAGTCCAATGAACTCCTCAAGTTTACCATCTTCAATTATTCGCCTAATAACCGCTGTTTTCTGATAATCGGTCATGTTCGAGACACTGATGCCGTTAGTTGCGAGATAGCCATTCACCCAATTGCGAATCGGCATCATACGCCATTCATAGAAAGTTTGGCTACCTATCATGTAGTCAGGGTGATTGTTTTGTTGTTGGGTGATAATCTCTACGGCACTACGCCAACCACCAGTGGGTATTCCTAGCCTTGCTTCTTCTAAAGCGCGAAGCTCATCAGAAGTTCTGGCATTTGCATAGTTTGGTATCAACTGCACATTCGGGTCGTTCATGTTGAACTGGCGTAAAGGTGCTGTCGGTGGCTGTGGTGTAGGCTCGGGAAGAGTAAGCGGTGGGATGATCGGGTTTGGTGCAGGTGTTTCTATCGGCGGAAATGTCGTACCGGGGTTACCTGCTGAAAAATTGCTTGCTTGTGCCACTTCCAGCAATTCGTATAGCCGCAGAATCGTAACTATGCTCTGCTCTCTTGTATAATGACCTTGTGGCGAAAACATATTATTGCCTGTACCGCCCATAATCCCTGCCATCTGCATCTGCCCTATGGCTTGATAAGCCCATGTGGATATTTGTCCATTGTCGGCAAAAGCATTGTTGGGCGCAATTGGTAGTGGATGCCTTGCTACATCCGCCAAACGTGCTAACATTACTGCTGCCTGTTCACGGGTGAGCGTGCCTTCGGGGTTAAAGTTGCCGTTGCCCACACCAGTGACCACTCCAAGCCCGCCCATCTTCTGCACATTGATGTCTGCAGTGTCATTAAAGGTCATTCGTTCGGTGATTTCCCTGCCTGTTGCAACCTCATAAAGAGTTACTGCGAAGGCTGCAAATTCCGCTCGGGTTGCAGGGGTTTGGTAGCTGCCACGTAAGGTGTCAGGCACCAGTCCTGCGGCAACAGCCGCGTTAATGTGTTCGACCGCCCAAGCGGAAGGTTGATCCGCTACATTTGCGGCATTTACAGTAATCGGTACGACCAATCCCTGCGCTACGCTGTCACACGCCGACAGTACCATCGCCGCCGACATAATCAGGGCTAACATTAGCCCAAATCTTATCTTCTTCATTTTCTTGCCTCCCATTCGGATAATTTTTGGTATGGAGAAAACAAAACGAACCTCAAAATCACGCCGGCAGACCGCGTGCAATCGCACTCTGTGCCTAGGCAGTGTCGACAATAGCGTATTAATTCCAGCCTGAAATGCAAGCGATTTGAACGGCGGCAAGATAAGATTTTGTATGTTTTGCGTAACGGGTGGCG